>NZ_ATCO01000026.1:0-21518 GCF_000422025.1 Geobacillus sp. WSUCF1
CCGTCCATGACCGGACATATATATTGACGGAAAAAGGGCGGCATTGGCTCGATGAACAGGCGGCATGGTTCCCCCGCTATGTGAACGGCTGGCGCTACCATGAGATCGAGCCGCTTTTTTGGCAGCGGCTGTCGCTCATTGGGCAGACGCTGTCCAACCTCTCCCATGGACAGCGTTTTATCCCCATTTGCCGCGACGAGCGGACGCTGTTATGGGTGAAGCAGTATTTGCTGGACAAGAGATCGCGCCAAACGTTGGCGCGGGCGCTTTATGACGAGCTCACCCGGCTGCTTGCGGCTGTTTCTGAAGAAGCGGCGACGGTGTTTGTGCTCCGGTTGACAAGCGCCCGCCGCATCGGCTGGACGGCGGAGCAAATTGCCGCTTGGCTGCAAAAAGATGTGCTGTATGTGCAGTTTCAGTTTCGCAACGTGCTTCATTATATGATGGCTGAAGCCGAAGCCGGGCGCGCCCCGGTGATGGCCGAGCTGATGGCCGGGCTGGCGCCGGTGCAGCTGACGCAATCGGCGCAAAAAACGTACGAATGGCTGCAAAAAGGAAAGACGATCGACGAAATCGCCGCCCTTCGGCGCTTGAAAAAAAGTACAATCGAGGATCATGTCGTCGAGTTGGCCGCCAATGTGCCCGATTTTTCGATCGCCCCGTTTGTCGCCGCTGAAAGGGCGGCGGCGATCCAGGCCGCGGCGCGGGCGCTCGGGACGCGCAAGCTGAAGCGTATTCGCGAGGCGCTTGGCGGAATAGCGAGTTATTTTGAAATTCGGCTCGTGTTGGCAAAGGAAGTGGGACGTTGGATGAATTAACGAAAACATTGCATGAGCGGTTCGGGCACGCGTCGTTTCGGCCCGGACAGCGCGATGTGATCGAAGACGTGCTCAGCGGGCGCGATGTGCTGGCGATGCTGCCGACTGGAAGCGGCAAATCGCTTTGCTATCAGCTGCCGGCGTATTTCCTCCCGGGGAGCGTGCTCATTGTCTCGCCGCTCGTCTCCTTAATGGAAGATCAAGTCGAGCAGCTGCGCCGGCGCGGTGAAAAGCGCGTTGTCGCGTTCCATAGTTTGCTTGATGCGGAAGAAAAATGGCACGCCCTCACCTCGCTTCCAGATTTTCGCTTTATTTATGCCTCACCGGAAATGCTGCAATCTGAAACGTTTTTGGCGGCGCTCCGGCGCGTGCGTGTTTCGTTGTTTGTCGTCGATGAGGCGCATTGCATTTCACAGTGGGGTTATGATTTTCGCCCGGACTTTTTGAAGCTCGGAGCGGTCCGCCATGCGCTCGGTTCGCCGCCGTGTCTGGCGCTGACGGCGACGGCTACGCCGGAAGTGCAGGAGGACATCATCCGCACGCTCGGGATGGAGCGGGCGCGTCGCCATATTTATTCCGTCGACCGCCCGAACATCGCCTTGGCGGTGGAACGTTGCTTATCGGTTGAGGACAAAGCTGCGCGCTTGGCCGAATGCGCGAAACGGCTCCGAGGACCGGGGATCGTGTACTTTTCAAGCCGGCAGTGGGCTGAAGAAATGGCGCGCCGGCTGGCGCAAAACGGGGCGGGGCGGGTCGCCTATTACCACGCCGGCATGGATGGGGAACAACGGCTGCTTGTGCAGCAACAGTTTTTATATGACGAGCTCGACATTGTTTGTTGCACAAGCGCGTTCGGCATGGGGGTGGACAAAGGAAACGTCCGTTTTGTGCTTCACTTTCATATGCCGGCCCAGCTTGAGGCGTATGTGCAGGAAATCGGGCGCGCCGGGCGTGACGGGGCGCCAAGCCTTGCTGTATTGTTTTACGCGGACGGCGACCGGGCGATCGCCCAGGCGGTCGCCGAAGCGGAGCTTCCCGACTCGGCTGCGCTCCGCGAGTGGTGCCGGCGGCTGCCGGAAGACGCCGTCCGTGGCGGATGGCGCGCTGCGGTTGATGCCGGCGGATTTACGGACATACAAAAACGGCTGTTGGCGTACTTTTTAGAATGGGGACAAACAGCGGCGCCCGAACAGCTGACGGCCGCGGCGAAGGAGCGGCTGTATGAACGGATGGCCGCTGCCATCGAGGCGCGGCGGCGTTGGAAGCGGAAAAAATTGCGCGAAATGGAGGAATGGGTGCACGCCTTTTCATGCCGGCGCGCGGCGATTGTCCGCGCGTTCGGGGAGGAGCCGGCGGACAAACCAGATGCTTGCTGCGACAACTGCGGCCTGGAGACGGACCGTTTCATGACGGACGGCCGCCGTCCCGAGGCGGCGCCCGTCCGGCCTTGGCGCGAGGAGCTATGGCATATGTTTTTCGGCGGGAGGCGGCACGATGAGGCGGCAAAGTGAACAAATCAAACAGATGACAGACCGCGAAGTGCTCATCCATCTTTATATTACGCAAGGGTTGCTGCTGCTTTTGGCCGGCGGCAGCTCGCTGTTTTTATTTGCTCGGGAGGAGTGGCGTCGGCTTTGGCAGTTTGAGTTGCGCGATGTGCTCGTGTACGGAGCCGGCGGGGCGGCGTTCGTGCTCGCTGCCGAGTTTTTGGCGATGCGCTATTTGCCGGACGACTGGCATGATGACGGCGGCGTCAATGAAAAAATATTCCGCGGCCGCTCGATTCCGCATCTCTTTTTTTTTATGCGCATTCATCGCGGTGACAGAAGAATGGCTGTTTCGCGGCATTGTGCAGACGCATTGGGGGCTCTGGGCGGCAAGCGCCATTTTTGCCGTGCTGCACGTCCGTTATTTGGAAAAATGGTTTTTGTTTATGGTCGTCGTGCTGCTCAGTCTCTTTCTCGGCGTCCTTTACGAACAGACTGACAGCTTATGGGCCGCCATCACCGCTCACTTTTTGATCGATTTTGTGCTTGCTTTACATGTGCGGCTCAAACGGGGGGCAGAGGAAGAAAGGGAGTGAAGCGATGGAAGAAGCATCGGGGCGCCTGGCGCGGAAAAAACGTCCACCGTCAAGCACGGGGGCGCCGCCATCGCGCCTAAAACGGCGGCGGCAAAAAGAGGAGCAAAAACGAAAATACATTCCCGCCCGTTTGCTCGCGTTTTTGTTTTTCACGCTGCCGGCTGCGGTGACGGCTGTTTACTATGCCCAGTCAAAGCCTGGAACGGTCACAGTCGTCCGCCATGAGGAAAGCGGCAGCCGGGAGACGGTGCGCATTATTCAAGAAGATGGCGCGAAGGCGGAACGAACATCAGAGCCGAAGCGCGCCGCGGGTGACGAGGCAAAAAGCGAATCCGACGCGCAGACCATCACCCATGTGGTGGCGGCGAACGAAACGCTTTATAGCATTGCGATGAAATATTACGGCACGCCTACCGCCATGGAGATCATCAAAAAAGAAAACGGCTTGTCAACGAGCCGGCTCGAGCCGGGGCAAACGCTGCGCATTCCACTCCCCGCTCAGACGGAATAAGCGGTTGCGCCCGCCGGCCGAAAAAATGGCCGCGCGCGTTCCCCTTTGTTCTAATCTGTCTGTTGCCCGCATATGATGGACAATAGAATACGGACAAGGGGAGAGCGCCATGACCCGGTTTCCGGATGAATTTTCCCTCGATGAAGTGACAAAAGAAATGTTGCTTGCCGTCATTGAAAAAAAGAAAAAATGGGAGCGGCTTGAAAAGCGGTCGACGCTTTTGCAGGCGGCCGCGTTGGCCGGCTTGGCCGCGTTCCTTCTTTATATCATTGCCAACGCTGCAGCGATCACGGCGTGGAGCGAACGATTCGCCTGGTTTTTTGCCGCCCCGGCCCACATTTTCATCTTGCTCCTGTTATGCACGGTGTATTGGCTGGCTGTTTATTATAAAGGAAAAAGTGAAAAGGCGGAAGACGACTTTCATGCCCTCCGCTGCGAAATTATCCAGAAAAGCATCGATTTATGGAAAAATGAAGAACAATGGAATGGGCGCCACCGGCTGTTTGAATGGCTGAAGCGGGAGTACGACATCAACCTATATTATGAAAACAGCTGAATGGAGGGTCCATCCAGCTGTGTTTTGTTTAGAATATTTTTTTCTGGCTGCGCTCTTCTTTCAAAATTTCCACTGCTTCGCGGAATCGTTGCGCATGGATGATTTCCCGCTCGCGCAAAAAGCGGAGCCCATCGTTTAAATCCGGATCGTCGCTCATGTTGATGATCCATTGGTAGGTGGCGCGCGCTTTCTCTTCAGCGGCGATGTCTTCGTACAAGTCGGTGATAGGGTCGCCTTTTGCTTGAATATACGTCGCCGTAAACGGGTTGCCGGCGGCGTTATGGTAAAAGAGGGCGCGTTCATGATCGACGTAATGAGGCTCAAGGCCGGCTTCTTTCAGCTGCTCCGGTGTCGCGTCTTTCGTCAGTTTGTACACCATTGTCGCGATCATTTCCAAATGAGCGAGTTCTTCGGTGCCGATGTCGTTAAGCAGCCCGATCACTTTCGGGGGCAGCGTATAACGTTGGTTTAAGTAACGGAGCGCAGCAGCGAGCTCCCCGTCCGCTCCGCCGTACTGTTCGATCAAATATTTTGCCAGCCTCGGGTTGCACGTGCTGACGCGGACCGGGTACTGCAATTTTTTTTCATAAATCCACATGATCCGTTCCTCCTTGCGCTCGTGATGGATCAGCTACACTTGCCAAGGCCACGGCGTGTCGTCCCAATTCCACGGGTAGTTCGAATAGCTATGGCCGAACTGCTCAAGCGGGCCGTAGGCGGCTTCAAACTGTTTTTTCAGCTGCTTCCGCTTTTGCGCGAGTTGGTTAAATTGTTGAATCGCCTGGTAATCGGTTGGATGGGTGTCTAAATAAAGCGTGAGCTCAACGAGGGCAAAGTCGACAGCCTGCAGCTCCTCGAGCTGCTCATAATACTCCTTTGGCATTTGTTTCATGAGCCATCACCTTTTGTCTTCGTTTCGTAAGGGCTGTAATACGGGTCGTAAAACACTTGCCAAAGCGTTCCTTTCATTAATGCTTCGCGAAGCGGAAATTGCGGCAAGTTTGGCGGCTGGAATCCGACGTACAAGTTCGGCGCGGTGACGTACGTTTTGACACGGATCGGCGGGCACGGGTCAAACGGGCTGATGTACGGCTCATATTGTTTGCGGGTCGTAAACATAAAACCCCCCCTTTTTTGGCAAAGTTCAGTCTATATGTATGATGGAGCCATGTCGTTCATGCCTGTTTGCCATGACGAATAATGAGGATCGGGTTAAGGAGGAAACCATGGGCCGTCTATCGATGACCGCCATGGCCGCTATTTTGTGCACGTATTTGTTTTTTCGCTGGCTGCCGCCGCTTGAGCCGTTCTCGCTGGAGCGATTTTTGACCGATTTGCTGTTTGCCCCACTGCGGACATGGCTTGCGCTCGTTTGCTTTTGGTTCGGGGCGGCTGCCAACGGGGCGCTCATCCGCGCGGTAGTCGGCGGGACGGTGCGCCTGTTGTCCGGCCGGCGGCTCCGCTTAGGCCAATGGTTGTTCAGCTTGGCGGCGCTCGGCCATTTTTATTGGGCGTTTCGGTTTCATTGGCGGTTGGCGGCGCTTTTTTTCGTTTTTTCCTTTTTTTATGGTATGATGACGATGAGAGACCGCCGGTTGACGAAAGATGACCGGCTTTAGCAGGAGGAAGTATGGTCATCGGGGGAATGATCACGAGTTTTCTTGTTTTGCTTGGTTATATGTGGAAAGAAGCGCACAGCAACCGGGTCCGTCATGTGACGCTGTCATTTCCTCATTTTCCCGACCATTGCCCGCCGCTTACAATTTTTTTTTATTTCTGATATTCATCGGCGGGTCGTTTCGTTTCGCATGCTTGAGGAAGTGAGGAGAAAGGCTCACCTCGTCGTGATTGGCGGGGACTTAGTTGAAAAAGGGGTGCCGGAAGCGCGCGTCCGCGAAAATGTGCGCCGGTTGCAAGCGGTCGCTCCCGTTTATTTTGTCTGGGGAAACAATGATGACGAGGTCGACTACGATCTTCAATCATTGCTCGAGGAAGAGCGCGTCCATATGCTCAAAAACAAAGCGAAAGTATGGGAGCACGGCGGTGTGCCGGTCGCGCTCATCGGCGTCGGCGACGTAAGCCGGAAGGAGGCGGATATCGATCGGGCGCTTGAACACGTTCCGCCTCAATCATTTCGTATATTAGCCTGCCATAACCCAGCGATCGTCGCTCGCCTAAGAGAGGAGCAGCACATTTCACTCGTGCTGAGCGGCCATACGCATGGAGGACAAATTCGCTTCTTTTCCATTGGGTTTTATGAAAAAGGAGGGCTCAAATGGCAGGGCAGCACGGCGGTGTTGACGAGTAACGGCTACGGGACGACCGGGGTGCCGCTTCGCCTCGGAGCGCCGGCAGAGACTCATCTCATCACGATTGTGCCCGGAAAACCGACACTCGAGAAAAAATGCTTGTCTAAAACGGGGAAAACGATGTAAACTCATTAATAACAACAAACGAACCAATTGCCGATTGCGTCATACAATAACGGTAAGAGATGGCTCTGTAGGTAAGGAGGGGTGCCGATGCGTCTTGAGCGCTTGACCCACAACAAAATTAAAATTTTCTTGACGTTTGACGATTTGCTGGACCGCGGGTTGACGAAAGACGATTTGTGGAAGGACACGTTTAAAGTCCATCAGCTGTTCCGCGACATGATCGAGGAAGCGAGCGAAGAGCTCGGCTTTGAAGTGAACGGATCGATCGCGGTCGAAGTCTACTCTTTACCGGCACAGGGCATGGTCGTTATCGTCACGAATGAAGGCGACTACGACGACATCGAAGAAGAATTCGCCGACGACTATATCGAAATGCAAGTAACGCTCGATGAGAGCGATGACATATTTTACGAATTCCAAACGTTCGAAGATGTCATCCAGCTCGCTCATCGCCTGCATGCGGTCGGCTGCCTCGACGGCACGCTTTATTCGTACCAAGGCCGCTTTTACTTGCACGTCGCCGAGGAACCGCCGATTCCGCTCGACAACTTTGTCGCCTTGCTGGCCGAGTTTGGCAACCCGGCCACGATAACGATACACCGTGTGCAAGAATATGGGAAACAGTTGATCGAACGGCGCGCCATTGCGCAGCTCGTTCACTATTTCCGGGCCAACTAGGGCGCAGCCAAGACTCCTTTATATGGACAAGGAGTCTATTTTTTCGCGCGAAAGGCTTCCATAAAGCGGTTCGCGCGTTTCATCATTTTTCCTTTGCAGATGCCGACAGAAGGTGTATACTATGACATGGAAGGCGACAAACTATTACAGCGAGCTTATAGGAGGTTTACGTATGGCAGCCGATAAGCATACGGAAGAGAAGGGGCAACAATACGACGTGCTGGCGTCGACACAAATTGTTATACATAGAGCGTTGGAAAAGCTCGGCTATCCGGAAGAGGTGTATGAGCTCTTGAAAGAGCCGATCCGCGTGCTGACCGTTCGCATTCCGGTGCGCATGGACGACGGATCGGTGAAAATTTTTACCGGCTACCGGGCGCAGCATAACGATGCGGTCGGTCCGACGAAAGGCGGCGTGCGTTTCCATCCTGATGTGACGGAACGAGAAGTGAAAGCGCTGTCGATTTGGATGAGCTTAAAGTGCGGCATCGTTGACTTGCCATACGGCGGCGGCAAAGGCGGCATCGTCTGCGACCCGCGCACGATGTCGTTCCGCGAGCTTGAGCGGCTAAGCCGCGGTTATGTGCGAGCCATCAGCCAAATCGTCGGACCGACAAAAGACATTCCGGCGCCGGATGTGTTTACGAACTCGCAAATTATGGCGTGGATGATGGATGAGTACAGCCGAATTCGCGAGTTTGATTCGCCAGGGTTTATCACCGGGAAGCCGCTTGTCCTCGGCGGTTCGCACGGCCGGGAAACGGCGACGGCCAAAGGAGTGACCATTTGCATCCGCGAGGCGGCGAAAAAACGCGGCTTGTCGCTCAAGGGGGCGCGCGTCGTCGTTCAAGGGTTCGGCAACGCCGGCAGCTATTTGGCCAAATTTATGCACGACGCCGGGGCGAAAGTCGTCGGCATTTCCGATGTGTACGGCGCGCTGTACGACCCGAACGGGCTCGACATCGACTATTTGCTTGAACGGCGCGACAGCTTTGGCACGGTGACGAAGCTGTTTAAAAATACGATTTCGAATCAAGAGCTGCTTGAGCTTGATTGCGATATTTTGGTGCCGGCGGCCATCGAAAACCAAATTACGGCCGAAAACGCTCCGCGCATTAAGGCGAGCATCGTCGTCGAGGCGGCGAACGGGCCGACGACGCTTGAGGCGACGGAAATTTTGACGCAGCGCGGCATTTTGCTCGTTCCGGACGTGCTTGCAAGCGCTGGGGGCGTGACGGTGTCGTACTTCGAATGGGTGCAAAACAACCAAGGTTACTATTGGACGGAAGAAGAAGTGGAACAGCGGCTTGAAAAAGTGATGGTCAAAGCGTTCAACAACGTGTATGAAATGGCGCAGACGCGCCGCGTCGACATGCGCCTTGCCGCCTACATGGTCGGCGTCCGCAAAATGGCGGAAGCGTGCCGGTTCCGCGGCTGGGTGTGAGGCGAGCAAGCAGTGATATTTGCAAGCTTTGGTGAAATCCCCTATCATAAGATAGGGGATTTTTTGCTTCATGCGAGGTGGCAAAAACGATGAAAGAGGAGAAAATCATTATTGTCGGCGGCGGTCCGTGCGGGCTGGCGGCGGCGATTGCTTTGCAAGACGCCGGATTTTCGCCGCTGGTGATCGAGAAAGGAAACATCGTCCATTCGATTTATCGGTTTCCGACGCATCAGACGTTTTTCAGCACGAGCGACCGGCTCGAGATCGGCGGGGTGCCGTTTATTACGGAAAACCGGAAGCCGACGAGAAACCAGGCGCTTGCGTATTATCGTGAAGTCGTTGTCCGCAAACAGCTTCGCATCAATACGTTCGAAGAAGTGAAAGCTATTAAGCGCCAGGAAGACGGGACGTTTCTCGTTGAAACCTCAAAAGCGCTATATCGGGCCCGATACGTGGTCGTGGCCACCGGCTATTACGACCATCCGAACTATATGAACGTGCCGGGGGAAGAGCTGCCGAAAGTGATGCATTACTTTAAAGAAGCGCATCCGTACTTCAACACCGACTGCGTTGTCATCGGCGGCAAAAACTCGAGCGTCGACGCGGCGATGGAGCTCGTCAAAGCTGGGGCGCGCGTGACGGTCCTCTACCGGGGCGGGGAATATTCCAAAAGCATTAAGCCGTGGATTTTGCCGGAATTTGATGCCCTTGTGAAAAAAGGCGTCATTCGCATGGAGTTTCATGCCCATGTGAAAGAGATCACGGAAGATGCGGTCATTTACGAAGTGAACGGGGAGACGAAAACGATCAAAAATGATTTCGTGTTCGCCATGACCGGCTACCATCCGGACCATCGCTTCTTGATGAACATCGGGGTGCAGATCGACCCGGAAAGCGGCCGGCCGCATTATGATCCGGAGACGATGGAAACAAACGTGCCGGGGGTGTTTATCGCCGGGGTGATCGCCGCTGGCAACGATGCGAATGAAATTTTTATCGAAAACGGCCGCTTCCATGGAGACGCTATTGCCGCCTGCATCGCCAAGCGCGAACGGGAGGGGTCAGCCAAGCAGCTGCAGTAGCGCTTCTTGGCCAATACATCGACTGGGCATATGACGGCATGCCCTCCTCGAACAATGAACGCTTTGCGGGCAAATGACATTTGCCCGCCGGCGTTCTTGTTCGAGGGAAGAGACAGAAAAGCTTGTGTTCAGCCATATCATTCTTTGGCTCTTCACCAAAAGTTGTACTTGATTTTTTCTGAACATACCCTATTTACGCTTGTGAGGGAAAATCAACAAATCCGTGATTTTGGCACATCTTTGTGCAGGAAACCGCATTGCTTGTCAAGTACATGTTGTGGTGAAGAGCCCATTCTTTGTTTTTTAGTAAAATAATGGATCATCAACACTCGTGTCATGATGCGAAAGCGAGAAAGCGAGGGTGGCTTGCGTGACGAAACGGAAAGTGGTGCTCCTGACAACCGGCGGCACGATTGCGAGCAAGCGAAACGAACGTTCCGGCCGCCTGCGGGCTGGGGCGCTAAGCGGTGAAGAACTCGCGGCGATGTGCCATTTGCCGAAAGAAATTGAAATCATCGTGGAAAGCGTATTTCAATTGCCAAGCATGCATTTGACGTTTTCGCATTGGCTTGAGCTGAAAAAACGGATTGAGGCGCATTTCACCGATCCATCCGTTGATGGCATCGTCGTCACTCACGGAACCGATGCGCTCGAAGAAACGGCCTATTTCCTTGATTTGACGATCGATGACCCGCGGACGATCGTCGTCACCGGTTCGCAGCGGGCGCCGTCTGATTTGGGCAGCGATGTGTACATCAACATCCGCCATGCCATTTACGCCGCGTGCGCCGAGCCGTTGCGTGGGGCGGGGACGGTCGTTGTGTTCAATGAACGCATTTTTGCCGCGAAATACGTGAAAAAAGAACACGCCTCGAACATTCAAGGATTCAACGCTTTCGGCTTCGGCTATTTAGGCATCATTGACAACGATGAGGTGTACGTGTACCAAAAGCCGATCCGACGCGAATATTACAAGCTTGTGCGCCCGCTTCCGCCGGTGGACATTGTGAAATGCTACTTGGAGGCGGACGGCAAGTTCATTAAAGCGGCTCGAGAAAGCGGCGTCGCTGGCATTGTGCTCGAAGGGGTCGGCCGCGGGCAAGTGGCGCCAAAAATGGTCGATGAAATCGTCAAAGCCATCGAAGCGGGGATCAAAGTCGTGGTGACGACGAGCGCCGAGGAAGGGGCGGTGTATACAACGTACGATTACCCCGGCAGCGCCTACGATTTGCATAAGAAAGGGGTTATTCTTGGCAGCGACTATGACGCGAAAAAAGCGCGCATCAAGCTCGCTGTCGCTCTTGCTGCCGACGCCGCCGTTGATGGCTTGTTCGCTTATTAGGCAACAAGCGGCCCAGCAATTCCTCTTTTTTTCTCCCCTGTTTCGTGGTACGATGAAGGTAAAAATGCCAAAGAAACGGGGATCGAGGATGTTTTCGTTGATTTCCGCCGGCGTCGCCCCCGGGGTGGCGCTGCTTAGTTATTTTTATTTAAAGGACGAGTATGAAGCTGAGCCGCTTTCGTTTGTGTTGCGCATGTTTTTGTTCGGCGTCTTGCTTGTGTTTCCGATCATGTTCATCCAATACGTGCTGTCGGCAGAAGGGATCGTCGCGTCGCCGGCAGCCGAGGCGTTTCTTTCCGCTGCGCTCCTTGAGGAGTTTGTCAAATGGTTTGTCGTTTATTTTTTTGTGTATGACCACGACGAATTTGACGAGCCGTATGACGGCATTGTGTACAGCGCCAGCGTCTCGCTTGGATTCGCGACGCTGGAAAACATTTTGTACTTGTTGGCCAACGGAGTGGAGACGGCCATTGCCCGGGCGCTTTTGCCGGTGTCCAGTCATGCGCTCTTTTCCGTCATCATGGGGTTTTATTTCGGCAAGGCGAAGTTTGCCGTAAAAAAGCGCCGCTATTATTTATGGGCGTCGTTTTTGTTGCCGTTTTTCCTTCATGGCGTCTATGACTGGCTGCTGCTCGCCAAAGAGCGTTGGGGCTATTACATGGGTTTGTTTATGCTCGCCTTATGGTGGGCGGCGTTGCGCAAAGTAAAACAAGCGAAAGGATACGCCCGCCCTCAAGCGGTGCCGCCTGTGAAAAGCCAAGCGTAAAAGCTTTGGCTTTTTTCTTTTTTTCGCATAAAAAAGGGAAACGGAAGGAAAATAGGGGTAAAAACGGTGATTGTTGACGGGAGGTTCACATATGGCAAGAAAATGGGTTCTATTCATCGCATTGGCTGTTTGGACATGCATTTACCCATCAGGCCATGCTTTCGCGTTTTCCCCGCAAGTGATTCAGCGTGGAGCAGTTGGCGATGATGTCATTGAACTGCAGGCGCGGCTGCAATACCTTGGGTTTTACAACGGCAAAATTGACGGCGTGTTTGGCTGGCGAACGTATTGGGCGCTGCGCAATTTCCAATACGAATACGGCTTGCCGGTCGATGGACTAGCCGGATCGGAGACGAAACGGAAGCTTGTGAACGCTTCAAAATATTACGAGCAGTTTGTGAAAGAGCAAATCCGCCAAGGAAACGATTTCACCCATTACGGCGGCATTCCGCTCAGCCAGCAGGTGAAAAAACGCGGCGGAGGCGGCGGGCGAACGGTGAAAACGACAGCATCCAATGTGCCGAAAGGGTTTTCGCAAAACGACATTCGGCTCATGGCGAACGCTGTCTACGGCGAGGCGCGCGGCGAGCCGTACATCGGGCAAGTGGCGGTTGCCGCCGTTATTTTAAATCGGCTGGAGCATCCGTCGTTTCCGGATACGGTCGCTGGGGTGATTTTTCAGCCCGGCGCGTTTACCGCGGTCGCCGATGGGCAAATTTGGCTGACGCCGAATGAAACGGCGAAAAAAGCGGTGTTGGATGCGATCAACGGCTGGGACCCGACCGGCGGAGCGATTTACTACTTTAACCCAGCCACGGCGACGAGCGCTTGGATTTGGAGCCGCCCGCAAATCAAGCGGATTGGAAACCATATTTTTTGCAAATAAAAGGAGGGAGACGAGATGGTGCGAAACTTACTGATTGCAGCGCTTGTCGTCGCTGTCGTCGGCACTGGTTACTGGGGCTACCGGGAGCATCAGGAAAAAAACGCGATCTTAATTCATGCGGAAAACAATTACCAGCGCGCGTTCCACGATTTGGCCTACCAGATCGATTTGCTGCATGACAAGCTTGGAGCGACGCTGGCAATGAATTCGCACGCCTCATTATCGCCGGCGCTCGCCGAAGTGTGGGAAATCGCGTCTGAAGCCCATTCTGATGTCGGCCAACTGCCGCTGTCTCTTTTGCCGTTTAACAAGACGCAAGAGTTTTTATCGAAAATCGGCGAGTTCAGCTACCGGACGGCCGTGCGCGATTTGGAAAAAGAACCATTGACGAAAGAAGAGTATAAGACGCTCGAGGCGCTGTACAAAAGCGCTGGCGCGATCCGCCAAGAATTGCGCAACGTGCAGCATTTAGTGCTGGAAAACAATTTGCGCTGGATGGACGTCGAACTGGCGCTGGCGACGAACGACGAAAAAGGCGACAACATCATTATTGACGGCTTGAAAGCAGTGGAGAAAAATGTTGATACATTCTCAAGTTCGTCCGAGTTCGGCCCGTCGTTCATCGGCCTCGCCAATGAGGAAAAAGGCTTTGTCCGCGCGAAAGGGCGCCCGATTTCCAAAGACGAGGCGAAACGGATCGCCCGCGAGTTTCTCGGCTTAAAAGGAACAGAGAAAATCAAGGTGACGGACAGCGGCAATGGGGCGGATGAGCGTTTTTACAGTTTAACGATTCACGATCCGAAAACAAAGGGCGACATTTATATGGATGTGACGAAAAACGGCGGATATCCGATTTGGGCGTTAAACAGCCGGCCAATCGGCAAGCCGAAGATCAGCTTGCATGAGGCGGCCAACCGTGGGATGGCGTTTTTGCGACGGCATCAATTCACCGGCTTTGAATTGTACGACAGCACGCAATACGATAATGTCGCCGTGCTGACATTTGTCAAAAGCGAAAACGGCGTCCGCATTTACCCGGAAGCGATCCAAATGAAAGTGGCGCTTGACAACGGCCATGTCGTCGGCTTTACGGCGCGCGACTATTTGTCATCGTCCATTCCGCGTCCGTTGCCCAAACCGACGCTCACCGTCGAGGCGGTGAAGAAAAAGGTAAACCCACATTTGAAAGTGATGGAAGAGCGCCAGGCGGTCATTATGAACGATTTGCAAAAACCGGTGCTTTGCTATGAGTTTTTAGGAACGCTTGGCGATGAAACGTATCAACTGTTCATTAACGCCGCAACCGGCCTTGAAGAAAAAGTCGAGAAGCTTGAAAGCGTGGAGCCGAATTACAGATGAAAACAAAGGGAGGAAAAGCTGGGGCTGTCGGCTTTTCCTCTTTTTTTGGTCAAAGGCAGCCGGACGGTATGGTATAATCGTCATGGGACATCATGCGGGTCAGCGAAACGATCGCCGGTTCGGCAGCTGACTGAAAAGGGGAAAAGGAACCATGATGATCAAAATCGGAGATTCGATCCGGCTTGAGCCGTCGGACGGCTCAGCGCGGCAATACCGAAGCAAAGCGCTCGCCGTTGCTGACGGGGCGGTTCATATCAGCTATCCGATCGATGAACAGAGTGGAAAAACCGTTTATTTGTTGAACGGGATGCAGTTTAAAGCGACTTTTGTCGGGCAAGACGGCGGTTTATACATGTTTGATACCGAAGTGAAGGGAAAAATCCGCGATCCGTTGCCGATGGTCGTCTTGGCTTACCCGGGCGAGGAATACGTCGTGCGCATCCAGCGCCGCCGTTATGTGCGGGTGAAAGCGAATGTCGATGCGGCCGTCCATCCGTCTGACAGCGAGTTCGCTCCGTTTGTGACGATGACGGTGGATATCAGCGCCGGCGGCGCCGCCCTCCTTGTGCCGCCGGCGCACGCTCCGCTTCTTCGCCCCGGCATGGCGGTCGAGCTTTGGCTCGTGTTGGCGATGCGCTCCGGCGAATACCATTACGTGCAAACGAAGGCGTCGATTGTGCGCATGGCTGATGACGAGCGCGGCATGGCGAAAATGTCGGTGGAGTTCACAGACCTCGCCCCCCAAGACCGCGTCCGGCTCATTCGCTACAGCTTTGAACGGCAGCTTGAGGAGAGAAAATGGGAGAACGAACAGAATAAATGAGCTGGGCGCGTGGAATACTGCTAGAAAAAATGGGAAGCAGGAGGCTTGCGCCATGAAACGGATCGAACAGCTGTTGTGGAAGCTTGTCGTCATCCAGGCGATTTGTTTGCTAGTCGCCCAATGGCTTGTGTTGTACACGAAAGCGCCCTTGTATATCGGCAAGGTGTACGAATACGAAGGGGTAGCCAAGCCGGAAAAAACGAAAACAGTTGAAACGGCCGTCGACCGTTGACGGCGGATATGGTACAATGAACATGGAAACATGCAGGGTTTTCCTGCATTTTTCTTTGTGCACTCATCAAGCGATTTTCGGTAAAGCAGGAGGAAATGATGAAACGACGAATCAGCATCGCGATCGACGGACCCGCCGCGGCGGGAAAAAGCACGGTCGCCAAACGGATCGCTAGGCGGCTTTCCTACGTATACATCGATACCGGCGCCATGTATCGCGCGCTGACGTACCGGGCGCTTGCATGCGGCGTCGACATCCATGATGAGCAGGCGCTCCTGTCGCTGCTTCGCGATACATCGATTGAGTTGAAACCGTCGCCGCATGGACAGATCGTCCTAGTCAATGGCGACGATGTGACCGACATCATCCGCGGTGAGGCGGTGACGAATGCGGTGTCGCTTGTCGCGAAGCATCCGCTTGTGCGCGAGGAGATGGTCGCCCGCCAACGCGCCTTGGCGGAAGGGGGCGGCGTCGTCATGGACGGGCGCGATATCGGAACCCATGTGCTGCCGAACGCCGAAGTGAAAATTTTCCTGAAAGCGTCGGTCGAGGAGCGGGCGCGGCGCCGGCATGAGGAAAATCTTGCGCGCGGCTTTCCATCCGATCTTGAAAAGCTGAAAGAAGAGATCGCCCGCCGCGACCGGCTCGATTCGGAACGGGAGACAGCGCCGCTTCGCAAGGCGCCGGATGCGGTGGAAATCGATACGACATCGCTGTCGGTTGAGGAAGTGGTGGAGCGGATTATGGAGATTGTCAACGAAAGGATTGGATGACGGTGGACTTTTATTCATTCGCCAAGGGGATCGTCAAGGGAGTGCTCACCCCTTTTTACCGCATTCAAACGATCGGGATTGAACAATTTCCAAAGGAAGGCGGCGTGCTTCTTTGCGCCAACCATATCAGCAACCTAGATCCGCCGGTCATCGGCATTACGGCGCCGCGGCCGATTCGGTTTATGGCGAAAGAAGAGCTGTTTCGTGCTCCGGTCGTGAAAACGCTCGTCAAAAGCTTGCATGCCTTTCCGGTCAAGCGCGGCATGAACGACCGCCAGGCGCTGCGCACGGGGCTTGAGGTGCTGAAGCAAGGCGAAGTGCTCGGCATTTTTCCGGAAGGGACGCGCAGCAAAGACGGCCGGCTGAAAAAGGCGCTGCCCGGCGTTGGCTTTTTCGCTTTGCGCACCGATGCCGCCGTTGTCCCGTGCGCCATTGTCGGCCCGTACCGTCCGTTTGTGCCGCTTAAGGTTGTGTACGGAGCGCCGGTCGATATGGCGCCGCTGCGCGCGCGGAAAGCGAGCCAGAAGAAGCGGCCGATTACATTATGGATCATATCCGCCGGCTGCTGGAAGAGCATCAGCGGGCATGAAAGGAACAGGCTGTTTGAGGCATCCCTTCCGCCGCCTCAATGAGCATTATAGTACATGTTGATTGAGAAAATATGGTATACTAACTAGAAAAGCGTCCTTATTTTGCCGACAGCCGGCCGCGGCCTCGGCGCGAGGCGCGCTTTTGACAGTTGTCAGTCGATGAAGGAGGGTTTTTGCGATGACAGAAGAGATGAATGTGCAAGTCAATGTGTATGAAGTGGGCGATATCGTCCGCGGCAAAGTGGTGAAGCTTGAGGACAAGCAAGTGCTGGTCGAGGTGGAAAACAGCAAGCAAAGCGGCATCATTCCGATCAGCGAGCTGTCGAACTTGCATATTGAAAAACCGAGCGATGCCGTCGCTGTCGGCGATGAAGTGACGGCCAAAGTCAAAAAAGTGGAAGAAGGAAAAGACGGGGAAGAAGGGTTGCTCATTTTATCGAAAAGAGCGGTGGACGCCGAGCGGGCGTGGGAAGATCTTGAGCGCAAATTTGCAAGCGGCGAAACATTTGAAACAGTCATTAAAGACATCGTCAAAGGCGGTCTTGTCGCCGATGTCGGAGTGCGCGGCTTCATCCCGGCGTCGCTTGTCGAGCCGCATTACGTCGAAGATTTTTCCGATTATAAAGGAAAAACGCTCTCCGTGAAAGTCGTCGAGCTTGACCGCGAGAAAAACCGCGTCATTTTGTCGCATCGGGCGGTCGTTGAGGAAGAACAAGCGCGGCAGCAAAAAGAACTGCTCTCCCGCCTTGAGCCGGGGCAAGTGTTGGATGGCGTCGTCCGCCGCATTGCCGATTTCGGCGTCTTTGTCGATGTCGGCGGGTTTGATGGGCTCGTACATATTTCCCAGCTTTCCCATACGCGCGTCGCTCATCCGTCGGAAGTGGTGAAAGAAGGCGATGTGGTGAAAGTGAAAGTGTTGGCCGTCGATCCGGAGAACGGGCGCCTGTCGCTGTCGATCAAAGAAGCGCTGCCGGGCCCATGGGAAGGCCTCAGCGAAAAAGTGAAACCGGGTGATGTCGTCACCGGGACGGTGAAACGGCTCGCTTCGTTCGGCGCGTTTGTGGAAGTCTTCCCAGGCGTCGAAGGATTGGTGCATGTTTCGCAAATCGCCAACCGCCGCATCGGCTCGCCGCATGAAGTGCTGAAAGAAGGCGACGTGGTGAAGGCGAAAGTGCTCGACGTCAACGAAGCGGATCACCGCCTTTCCCTCAGCATCCGCGCGCTGCTTGAGGAAGAGGCGGCCGCGCCGGCCGAGGATTACAGCCAATACACAAGAACGTCGGAAACGCGCGGCTTTCAGCTCGGCGAAGTGATTGGCGAGCAGCTGAAAAAATTAAAGTAATGCAGAGCCGCAAGATCAACTAGCTGGCAAAACAAAGCGAAAGCTCCCTTCTGTCCGATGGCTTGAGCCATCTGGACGGAGGGAGCTTTTTTGCTTGATTCATTGCAACGGAATTGTGCGGCTGTTGCTCGCATCGGGACAAGGGCGGCCGCAAGGGAAGAGAAGGACCGCTTTTTCTTAATGGCGGTTCCGTTCCCGCGCTTCCTCCGGCGTGTCGAGCCGAGCCGCTCCTTTATAGGAGAGGGACTGATCCCGATCTGACTCGACGCGCCGCGATTGCTTCAGCTTTTTTTCCTGTCGATCTTTTCCCATTTCGCCATGGCTCCTTTCTGCTTCGGTACAGCGATCATTTTTACTATGAACGAATGCTGTTTTTTCTATACAGGAATGAACGTTCATAAAAGATGACATAATGAACATAATAAGGAGTGGAAAAGATGGAAGGAGCTTATTTTTATTTCTTTTTTTGGGCGTTATGGATTGCAGCGACATTTTTGATGAAAAAGACCGTCGAGCGGACGAAGCTGGCTGCATTTTCGCTTTTCATGATCAGTTCGGCCTCGATGACGGTGAAGATCAGTCCCATTCATATGGCGGCGTCCTTTTTTGTGCTTTTTTTCTTCTCTTGTTACGCGGCGGTCACACAGCGGCCATGCGGATGGCTGCGGATGGCGCTGTCAGCGTCCGGCTTGGCGTTTGCCTATGCCGCTTTTCGTCTGCTTGCCTTGTTTGATCCGGTCTGGATTTGGCTTGATGGCCAATGGATGCTTGGCTGGTGGATGGCCTTGATCAGCAGTCTGTTCCACCGCCGCATATCCGCCCGCCTTCTTTGTCTGGCGCTCGGCGGCTGTCAAGGGGAAGTGGTGTACGCCATGTCTATCTTGCGCATGGCGCCGGGTTATGTGCTTGGGTCGTTTTCCTTTTTGGATGCGCTCGCCATTAGCGCATCATCTTTGCTCGTTTGGGAATCGATCCGCTTCTTCTCGCTGCAGCTTGAGGAAAAACGGCCTGTAAGGAGGACGAGGCAGCCGTGAACGAATACACGTTTCCGATTTTATACGGTGTTGCCGCTGGGGTGTTGACGCGGCTTTATTTGTTGCGCACCGATTACCGGCAATATCCGACGTATTTGCACGGTCGGACGATCCATATCGCCTTAGGGGCCATTGCCGCCGGCCTGGGAACGGTCGCCGTGCCGGCGATTATGGAAAAAGAGTTCGCAGCGATCACGTTTTTGGCCTTGGCCGCCTCACAATTTCGCGACGTACGCAATATGGAGCGCAATACGTTGAACGAGTTGGATCAGTATGAGCTGGTGCCGAGAGGAAAAACATACATCGAAGGCATCGCGATTGTGTTTGAAGGGCGGAACTATTTAGTCATTTTCGTCTCCTTTTTATCGACGCTCTTTTATTTAGTATGGGACATTTGGGCCGCGCTTGCCGCCAGTATCATCGGCCTTATGACGGCGCGGCGGTTTATGAGCGGAAGCCGGCTGAAAGACATTGCCGAGGTCCAATATGTCAAGCCGCATTTTGAAGGGGCAGGGCTGTATGTTGACAACATCTATATCATGAACATCGGCTTGCCGGCGCGGCGCGAAGAAATTTTGCGCTATGGAATGGGGTTTATTTTAACGCCGAAAAATTTCAACGCCCGCACGACGATCGCCAATCTTGGGCAGCGGCAGGCGATTTTGCATGATGTATCGACCGCCCTCGGCATTTACCGCGACTCGGGAACGCCGGCGCTCGTGCCGCTCGCCAAGCGCGATTTGAATGACGGACGCGTCGGCATTTTTATTTTGCCGCAAGTCGAGGATGTCGAGAAGGCGAAGGCTGTCATCGAAAACGTGCCGGTGCTTGAGAGCGCCATCCGCATGCCGAAGAAACGGCGTTGGAAGCGGAAGGGGTGGAGCGGCGATGACGCATGAAAAAATAATTTTGGCCGTCATTACGATGAACGGCGGGCGCGTCGCCGGCGGTGCGCCGATCTTTATTTGCCAAACGAAAGAGGAAATGGAACAGATCGCCGCGAATTTAGAGGCGATTTTGGATGGCATCGCCCATGAATTGAGCGAGGGGCTTCTTATTATCGTCAAACATTAGTTGTTGAGCGTTTCGCTTTTTGATAAAATAAAGCAGTTGTAGCCTACCCTGGTTCATCGCTAAAAGATGCACTTGATTGGCAAAAAGTCATTTCCTTCCTAGCCTCGCAGTCAAGTGCCCTTGGCGTTGATGGACCGATGCCCTTCCGAAAAGGGCGTTTTTTTTCAGCGACAAAGGTAAGGAGAAAACGAAGATAAAGGGTGGTAGCATGGCAAATCCAGTCGTGGCCATTGTCGGCCGTCCAAATGTAGGAAAATCGACGATTTTCAACCGCATTGTCGGGGAACGCATTTCCATCGTCGAAGACGTGCCTGGAGTGACGCGCGACCGCATTTACAGCCGAGCCGAATGGCTGAACCATTCGTTTTATTTGATCGATACCGGCGGCATTGACATTGGCGACGAGCCGCTGCTTGTGCAAATTCGCCAGCAGGCGGAAATCGCCATCGATGAGGCGGATGTCATCATCTTTATGACGAACGGCCGGGACGGTGTGACTGCGGCTGATGAAGAGGTGGCCAAGCTGCTCCGCCGGTCGAATAAGCCGGTTGTGCTCGCGGTGAACAAAATCGACAATCCGGAAATGCGTGATTTGATTTACGACTTTTACGCTCTGGGCTTTGGGGAGCCGTATCCGATTTCCGGAGCTCATGGGACAGGGCTTGGCGATTTGCTTGATGCTGTTGTCCGTCATTTTCCAAAGGGCGGTGGACAAGAGTATGAAGAAGACGTCATTAAGTTTTGCCTCATTGGCCGGCCGAATGTCGGCAAATCGTCGCTTGTCAACGCCATTTTAGGTGAGGAGCGGGTCATCGTCAGCGACATCGCCGGTACGACGAGGGACGCCGTCGACACCTCATTTGTGCGCGAAGGGCAGGAATATGTTATCATTGATACGGCAGGGATGCGCAAACGAGGAAAAATTTACGAAAGCACGGAAAAATATAGCGTCTTGCGCGCGTTAAGGGCCATTGAGCGCTCGGACGTCGTGCTTGTTGTGTTAAACGCTGAGGAAGGCATCATCGAGCAGGACAAAAAAATCGCCGGATACGCGCATGAAGCGGGTCGCGGTGTCATTTTGGTCGTCAATAAATGGGATGCGATTGAAAAGGACGACAAAACGATGGTCGAATTTGAGCGGAAGATTCGCGACCATTTTCCGTTTTTGGACTATGCGCCGATTTTGTTCGTATCGGCGAAAACGAAGCAGCGGCTGCATAAGCTCTTGCCGCTCGTCCGGCTTGTGAGCGACAATCATGCGATGCGCGTCCAGACAAATGTGCTCAATGAAGTCATCATGGATGCGGTGGCGATGAATCCGACGCCGACGCATAACGGGCGGCGTCTGAAAGTTTATTACATGACGCAAGTCGCCGTCAAACCGCCGACGTTTGTCGCGTTTGTCAACGACCCGGAACTGATGCATTTTTCATATGAACGGTTTTTGGAAAACCGCATCCGCGATGCATTCGGTTTTGAAGGCACGCCGATTAAAATCATCGCCCGCCCGCGGAAATAAGAAAAGCGGAGGCCGCGCGCCAAGCTCCCGAGGCAAAATGTTCTCCGCGCCGAGAAGTGCTTGCACTTCGAGGGCGGAGGTTATTTTGCGGAAGGGAGCTAGCGGCCGGAGCTAGACAGGAAGAAAAGCGGAGGCGAGCGGTTCGCCGCGACGGGCAAATGTTCTTCGCCT
>NZ_ATCO01000027.1:0-14851 GCF_000422025.1 Geobacillus sp. WSUCF1
CTGGCGACGCTTTCGCTCCGAAAATGAACGTGCGCGGATAAATCGAGAAGTGTGAATCCTCTTTCAGCCGATTGTATAAATGCATAATGTGCAAAACGTTTAACAACTGCCGTTTATAAGCGTGCAGCCGTTTCACTTGGACATCAAATATCGACGATTCGTCGACAACAATGCCCGTTTTTTCCGAAATGCGCTTGGCAAGCTTCAGCTTCCGCTGCTGTTTGACCGCAGCCAACGCCTGCTGAAACGCCGGATCGGAAGCATAAGACTTCAGCTCAATCAATGCTTCCGGCTCGCGGATCCAGCGCGGACCAATCGTTTCCGTAATCAACGCCGACAGCTCAGGGTTGGCTTTCAACAGCCAGCGCCGGTGCGTCACCCCGTTCGTTTTGTTGTTGAACTTGTGCGGCGCCCATTCGTAAAACAAGCGCATCTCCCGCTGTTTCAAAATCTCCGTATGCAGTTTCGCCACGCCGTTGACGCTATGGCTCGCAACGACGGCCAAGTGCGCCATTTTCACCATCCCGTGGGCGACGATGGCCATTTGTTCAATCCGCCCCCAATCGCCGGGATAACGTTCCCACAGCTCGCGGCAAAACCGTTCGTTGATTTCCTCGACGATCATATAAATGCGCGGCAACAGCGGCTGAAACAGACGAATCGGCCATTTCTCCAACGCTTCCGCCAGCGTCGTATGATTCGTGTACGCGATCGTATGGGTCGTAATGTGCCAAGCCTCTTCCCAGCTCATCCCTTCCTCATCGAGCAAAATGCGCATCAACTCCGGAATCGCGAGCACCGGGTGCGTGTCGTTGATATGAATGGCGACATATTCATGGAGGCGGCGCAAGCTCCCGTGCTGGCGGCGATGGGCGCGAGTGATGCTGCCGAGGCTGGCGGCGGCGAGAAAATACTGCTGCTTTAACCGGAGCAGTTTGCCTTCATCGTGCGTATCGTCCGGGTACAAAAACTCCGAAATGGCTTCCGTCTCCCGCTTGTATTGCATCACATCTTTATGAAGCGGGAACGTTTTCGCCGGCTCGGCGCTCCAAAGCCGGAGCGTGTTGACCGTGTTCGTCCCGAAGCCGATGACCGGCATATCGTACGGCACAGCCATCACGTTTTCGCTGTCGACATGGCGGAACACAAGGCGGCCGTTTTGTTCCGACACCTCGACCCTTCCCCAGAAGCGAACTTCGACCGCCAGCTCTTCTTTCCGGATTTCCCAAACGTTCCCGTTTCGCAGCCATTGCTCCGGCAGCTCGACTTGATAGCCGTCAACGATTTTTTGGTCAAACAGCCCGTGTTTATAGCGAATGCCATGGCCGTGGCCCGGCAAATTCAATGTGGCGAGCGAGTCAAGAAAACAGGCGGCGAGCCGCCCGAGCCCGCCGTTTCCGAGCCCGGCGTCCGCTTCGCATTCCTCAATGTCCTCAAGGCGGATGCCGAGCTCGCGAAGCCCCTCTTCGACCATCGGGCGGACGCCGAGGTTTAACAAGTTGCTTCCGAGCAAACGGCCGAGCAAAAACTCGATCGACAAATAGTACACCTGCTTCCGCCGCTCCGCCCGGCAGCGCTCGTTCGTCGCGATCCAATGGCGGCTGATATGTTCGCGCACCATATGGCCAAGGACATGATAATGATCGCGCGCCGTCGACTCCGCAAACGGTTTGCCGCACAACGCCTCGACCCGCGTCACAAACGCCCGTTGAAACGTTTCTTTATCCGCGAACAAGCGCGTCTTCCCCCTTTTTGTTCAGCTGTTCGTACGCTTTTCGATACTCCCTCGCCGACCGGCGCCAGCTGTAATCGCCGCGCATCGCCCGCTCCATGAGCCGCTCCCAGACAGATGGCTGGCGGTAGAACGACAGCGCCCGGCGGATCGTGTACAACATGTCGTGGGCGTTAAAGTTCGTAAAACTGAACCCGTTCCCTTCTCCTGTGAATTCATTGTACGATTGCACCGTATCGTTCAGCCCGCCCGTTTCCCGAACGATCGGAATCGTCCCGTACCGAAGCGCGATCATTTGGCTCAGCCCGCACGGTTCAAACAATGACGGCATTAAAAACAAGTCCGCGCCCGCATAAATTTGATGGGCGAGCGGTTCGTGAAAGCCGATGTACACCCCGACTTTGTCCGGATAGGCCGCCGCCATTTGCGAGAAAAACTGTTCAAACCGCCAATCCCCCGTTCCAAGCACAACAAGCTGCATCTCTTCCTGCATCAGATCATGGAAGACGCACGTGACTAAATCGAGCCCTTTTTGCGCCGTCATTCGCGTCACCATCGCGACAACGGGCGCATCATCCCGCTCTGGCAGACCGAACCGCCGCTGCAGGGCGCGCTTGTTGAGTTTTTTTCTTTCCCGCGTATGTACGCTATAGGTCGCCGCCAAAAACGGATCGGTTTCCGGGTTGTAAAACTCGTCGTCAATGCCGTTTAAAATGCCAAGCAAATCATCCCGCCGCGCCCGCAACAGCCCGTCAAGCCGCTCGCCGTAATAAGCGGTTTGAATCTCTTCTTTGTACGTCGGGCTGACCGTCGTAATCAAATCGGAGGCGACAAGCGCCCCTTTCATAAAGCTGACGCTTCCGTAAAACTCGAGATGGTCGACGGTGAAATACCGTCCGTCCAAATTCAACAAATCCTCTAAAATCCCGCGCGGAAACAGCCCTTGAAACTGCAAGTTGTGAATCGTAAAGATCGTGCAGATATCCGCATAAAACGGATCATGACGGTATTGCTCGCGCAAGAAAAACGGAATCATGCCGGTGTGCCAGTCATGGCAATGAATGATGTCGGGCTGAAACGAAATCGCCGGAAGCGCGTCCAGCACCGCCCGGCAAAAATAAGCGAACCGCTCGCCGTCGTCATCATGGCCGTACAGCTGCGGCCGTTTGAAATAGTATTCGTTGTCGATCAAGTAATAGACGACCCCGTCATGCTCGAGCTCCTCAACGCCGCAATACTGGCGGCGCCACCCGACTGGCACGACGAACTCCGCCACTTTGTCCATTCGTTCTTTCCACTTTGAAGCGATTGTTTCATACTTGGGCAACATGACGCGGACATCGACGCCAAGCCGGCGCAGCTCTTTCGGCAGCGCGCCGGCGACGTCGGCCAATCCCCCTGATTTGGCAAACGGGGCGCATTCTGATACGGCAAACAGCACGTTCATCGGCTGACGACCTCCCCTTGCACCGTTCCTTTGCGAACGACAAACGGCCGCTCCGCCGTCCCTTGCAAAACGACCCCCGGTTCGATTTTCGCGTCTTTGTCGACGATGACGCCATCAAGCACACAACCATCGCCGATTTGGCATTTTTGCATCACGATGCTGTTCTTCACAACGGCTCCTTTGCCGATTTTCACGGAACGAAACAAGACGCTGTTTTCCACCGTTCCTTCAATGACGCAGCCGTTGGCGATCATCGAGCGCTTCACATTCCCTTCCCGCCGGTATTTCGTCGGCGGCTCGTCTTTCACTTTCGTATAAATCGGCCGCGATGGAAGAAAAAGCTGCTCCCAAACACTGCGGTCAAGAAGCTCCATGCTCGCGCGGAAATAGCGGGCGAGCGAATCGATGACGGCCGCATACCCGCTGTATTCATAGTCGCAAATGGACAGCGAATGACAGTTATCGCAGACGACATCGACGATGCTTCGATAGCCGCGGTTTTTATAATTGGCAATGAAATCAAGCAGAAGAGACGTCTCCAACACGTACATCTCCAGCGGCTCGCCGCGATGGCAAATTCGCGTCACATCGCAGCCGCGTTCGATATGGCGCTCGAGGACGGCGTCAAAGTCGATGTTGCACACCGTGTAGCTATTGACGATGACCGCATACTTTTGCCGACTCCGCAAAAAATAGTCGATATGCTGCTCAAAATGGGCAAACGCCCCGACCCGGCGCTCACCGGAAAACAACAAGTCCGGCGATGGGAAGAAAAACAATCCGTCCCGCTTTCGGTTTAAATCCCAATTCTTCCCTGATCCTAAATGGTCCATCAGCGACCGATATTGGTATTTCGGAAAAATCGCGACGCTTTCAATGCCGGAGTTGACCATGCTTGAAAGCACGAAATCAATGAGCCGATACCGCCCGGCAAACGGCACCGCTGCGATTGAGCGTTGCTCGACAAGCGGCGCCATTGCCTCCATATACGTGGTCGCGTCGATGACGCCCAACATCATGTTGTTGTTCATTGTGCTCCATCCTTCCTTGCGGTGTCCTTATTCCGTTGCTTGATCCACTCGGTCGTTACGAGCACGACGTCATCATCAGCATCGCCCGGGCTCACAGTCGAATGCGGCGGGATGACGATCTCCGGAGTGACGATCGCTCGCTCGACATACGCTCCTTCACCAACTGTTGCCCCTGGCATAATGACGGATTCTTTCACAACCGCTCCCTTGCCGATGCGGGCGCCTTGAAACAGCACTGAGCGCTCCACCGTTCCTTCCACGACGCATCCCTCATTGATGAGAGAATCGCTCACTTCCGCCTCGGGAGCGATGTATTGCGGCGGCTGGTTCGGGTTGACCGAATAAATGCGCCACGAGCGGTCAAACAAGTCAAGTTCATTGTGTTCATCGAGCAAATCCATGTTGGCTTCCCACAAGCTTTTGACGGTGCCGACATCTTTCCAATAGCCTTTGAACGGATAGGCCACGAGCCGCTTGTTCTCCCGAAGCAGCCGCGGAATCACATCTTTGCCAAAGTCGTGCGACGAATGCGGATCGGCGTTGTCGATTTGCAAATACTCCCTCAATAACGGCCAATTGAAAATGTAAATGCCCATCGACGCCAAATTGCTCTTTGGCTCCGCCGGTTTTTCGGCAAACTCGACAATTTGCATCTCGTCATTCGTATTCATAATGCCAAACCGGCTCGCTTCTTCCCATGGCACTTCAATAACGGAAATCGTCACATCGGCCTGTTTGGCGATATGGTAGTCGAGCATCTGCCGATAGTCCATTTTGTAAATGTGGTCGCCGGACAGCACGAGCACGTAGTCCGAGTCGTACTGTTCAATATAATTCATATTTTGATAAATGGCGTTCGCTGTGCCTTCGTACCATTTGACGCCGGAAGAGGCGGAGTAAGGGGGAAGGACGGTGACGCCCCCGTTTCTTCGATCTAAATCCCATGCGCTTCCGATGCCGATGTACGAGTGCAAAAGAAGCGGCTGATATTGGGTCAACACCCCGACTGTGTCAATGCCCGAGTTCGTGCAATTGCTCAACGTAAAATCAATGATCCGGTACTTCCCCCCAAACGGCACGGCTGGTTTCGCGATGTTTGTCGTCAGCGAGCGAAGCCGGCTTCCTTGCCCGCCGGCCAATAACATCGCGATGCACGTCTTCTTCATTCTGCTTTCTCTCCCCTCGTTTTTGCACTGGCCGCAAAATGGAAATGCCAAACGGCGGAATCGTCATGCGCACATGGTACGGTTTTCCATGAAACGGCTCATGGAAAGCGGGAAGCCGCTTCCCGTTGACATGTCCCGAACCGCCAAACTCCGCTGCATCGCTGTTCAGCACTTCGCGGTACGGCGCCAAAAGCGGCACGCCGACTTTGTAATCGTCATACGCCTGATTTGTGAAATTACAAACAATGACCAGCACATCACCTTCTTTTTTCCCCCGGCGGATGAATGAGAAAATACTTTGCTCGGCATTATGAACGTCAATCCATTCAAACCCCTGCGGGTCGTGGTCGAGCTCGTAAAACGGCTTATACCGCTTGTAGCAGGCGATCAATTGCTTGACATACTCATCCATCTTCCGGTGCAAGTCAAAATCAAACAGCACCCAGTCGAGCTCTCCCTCAAACTTCCATTCGTCAAACTGGGCGAATTCGTTGCCCATAAACAACAACTTTTTCCCGGGGTGGGCCATCATGTAGCCGTACAACAGCCGCAGCTGGGCGAACTTCTCCTCGTACGACCCCGGCATTTTGTTGAGCAGCGACTTTTTGCCATGCACAACTTCATCATGGGAAAACGGCAAAATGAAATTTTCTGAATACGCATAAAGGAGGGAAAAGGTGACTTGATTGTGTGCATGCTTCCGCTCATGCGGCGGCGTTTCCATATACTTCAGCATGTCGTTCATCCAGCCCATGTTCCACTTGTAGTTAAACCCAAGGCCGCCATCGTACGTCGCGCCGTCACCCGCGGCCAGTCGGTCGAATCTTCAGCGATCATCAAGACGTTCGGGTCATAGGCAAACACCGCCTCATTCAACTGGCGCAAAAACTCGACCGCATACGGATTTTCATAGAGCCGATCGTTGTTCGGCCAATAAAGCATATTGGCGACCGCATCGACGCGAAACCCGTCCACATGGTAATACTCCAGCCAAAACAACGCATTGGAGATCAGAAAGCTGCGCACTTCCGGCTTGCCCAAGTCAAAATTCGCCGTCCCCCAGACGTAATTTTCTCGGTCTTTTTCATTCGCGTATTCATACGTCGGTGCGCCGTCAAACATGTACAGCCCGTGGGCGTCCTTGCAAAAATGCCCCGGCACCCAGTCGATGATGACGCCAAGCCCCGCTTGATGGCAGCGGTCGACGAAATACATGAAATCGTGCGGCGTGCCATAGCGGCTTGTCACCGAATAATAGCCGGTCCCTTGATATCCCCATGAACGATCGAGCGGATGCTCGACAAGCGGAAGCAGCTCAATGTGCGTAAATCCGCGCTCCAGCACGTACGGAATGAGTTCGTCGGCCATCTCACGGTACGTATAAAAGCGGCCGTCCGGTTTCTTTTTCCACGAACCGAAATGAAGTTCATAAATGACCATCGGTTGGTCATAAATCCGCTTTCGCCGTTTCTTCCGCTGCCAAGATGAATCATTCCACTCGTATCCTTTCAAATCGTAGACAATCGAGGCGGTATGAGGGCGCAATTCGGAGTAAAAGGCGTACGGGTCGGCTTTCAACAGAACACGGCCATCCGGTGTGATGATCTCATATTTATAGAGATGCCCTTCCAAGTTTTCTGGAACAACGATCGTCCATACCCCTTCGTCGTTCACCTTCGTCAGGGGGGAATTCGCCCCATTCCAATCGTTGAAACTGCCGACAAGACGGACTTCCCGCGCATGGGGCGCCCACACGCAAAAGCGAGTGCCGACCGCTCCGCCGTCGCGGATGACATGAGCGCCGAACAACTCATAACTTTGATACAAACGGCCTTCATGAAACAAATACACTTCTAAATCTGTCGGATTCGCCGCAATCAAGCTGGATCGCATCCTTTCCGAAGCAAAATGATGGCCATACACAACATTGATTCCTATTCGCCAACAGAAGGCTTCATTCCTTGAATGCTTCGTCTATACTTTTAGACAAATTCCAACAACCGCTGTTTCTGGCTGTCGAAATTTCATTTGCACACAGGCGGATTTTTATATTATAATATATATAAGTTGATAATTATTATAAATAACGGAGGTGCATTATGGCTCCAACACTGTACGATTTTCACCATCTCCCGCACGTCAAAACGCAAAATGAATCGAAAAAAGCGCTCTGGGTGACGCTTTTGTTGACCATGTTTTTCACCGCCGTCGAAATCATTGGCGGACTGATTTCCAACTCACTCGCCCTCTTGTCCGATTCGGCCCATATGGCATCCGATGTATTGGCGCTTGGCTTAAGCATGGTCGCCCTCTACATGGCGACGCGCCCGCCGAACCGCCGCTTTACGTTCGGCTTTTTGCGGTTTGAAATCATCACATCGTTTTTGAACGGGCTGACGTTGGCCGTCATTGCGCTGTGGATTTTATGGGAAGGCATTCAGCGTTTTCTCCATCCTGAACCGATCCACTTTCGCCTCATGCTCGGGATCGCAGTGATCGGCCTCGTCGTCAACTTGACGTTGACCATCGTCTTAAGCCGGAGCACGAAAGAGGAAGACAATTTGAACGTTCAGAGCGCCCTTTGGCATTTCATCGGCGACTTGATTAGCTCGATCGGCGTCATCGTTTCCGCGCTGCTCATTTACTTCACCGGCTGGACGGTGTTCGACCCGATCATCAGCTTAGTGATCGCCGCCATCATTTTCACAGGCGGGGCGAAAATTATGCGCGAATCGTATCTCATCTTAATGGAAGCCGTGCCAGATGGGTTCGACCTCGAACAAATCCGCGCCGATATTCGAAAGATCGAAGGGGTCGAAGACGTGCACGACATGCACTTATGGGCCATCTCAACCGACCATTACTCGCTGTCGGCTCATGTGTTTGTCAACGAACGCATCCAGCCGCTATGCGTCATCTTGGCGGTGAATGAAATGTTGAAGGAAAAATACGGAATCGAGCACGCCACCATCCAGGTGGAGCACGCCATGCTCCATGACCATGGCCGCTATGGCCGGGCGTTTTTGGAGAAAAAAGCTTCCCATGAATAGGAAATGCCGCCTCTGCTTTGAATGGCATGGGCGGCTTTTTCGTTTGTCCATTTTCCCTTTCAAACAAAAAGGAATCAATACGATCCGCGGCGAACATATAGAGTCATCATGCCGAAGGAAGGGATGCCTCATGGGAATCGGAACGATCTTCGCGTTTTTAGGCGTCGCCGTTTTGCTTACGTTAGCGCCAGGGCCAGACATTTTGTTCGTCATCGCCCAAAGCCTGTCCCAAGGCAAACAGGCGGGCATCGCCACCGCGCTCGGGCTGTGCACCGGCCTGCTTGTCCACATCAGCGCAGCCACGCTTGGCGTCTCGGCTGTCATTTACCAATCCGCCTTGGCGTTTGCCATCGTCAAGTACGCCGGTGCCGCGTATTTGCTGTACTTGGCATGGCAGGCGTTCCGCGAAAAAGACAGCAGTCTCGCCTTTGGGCGGCAGAAGCCAATGGCATACGCCTCGCTGTACAAAAAAGGCATTGTCATGAACGTGCTCAACCCGAAAGTGTCGCTCTTCTTTTTGGCGCTCCTGCCGCAGTTCGTTGATCCGTCAGCGGGCCGCGTGCCGCAACAGATGTTGCTTCTTGGCGCCGTCTTTCTCGCTCAAGCGCTCGCCGTCTTCACCTTGGTGAGCATCGGCGCGGAAAAACTGCGCCATTGGCTCTTGGCCAACACCACCATCACGAAGCGAATCCATTGGCTCAAAGGCGCCATCTTCGCCCTAATCGGCATTCAAATCGCCTTCAGCGAGCGTTCGTAGCGGTGCGCGGCCAGGAGCGGCCGCTCCTTTCTGCGAGCAGCCCCCAACACCTCTTTTACTCAAAAAAAGCGCCGCGCCTCCTAGAAGACCGGTGAAAAACAACGGATTCGCTCGATTTGCGAGAAGTCGAAAGGGATAAAGTTATGGTGTTGCAAGGTTTTTCAATTTGAGAAACGCTGTTGGGGAGCAACATTTCCCCTTAAATCACAAGCCTTCTAGGAGAAGCAACGGCAGAAACAACAGCACATCGGGACCAAATGACAAAAGATTGGGCATTTCAACCAAAACCAACATGGCGGCCTTTCTCTCGCAGGCCGCCATCCGTTTGTATTGTTCCCGCTGCGGCTTCATGAGCCTGACGCCAAGCGGCAACAACCTCATTCCCTTGTCTCTCACGTTCTCCCTCCTTGTCACGCCGACCGCCGCACCGAAGCGCAAACCGGCGCAATAGAAAGGAAGGAAATGCTCATCGAGCGATCTCCCCGCACTCATCCGCCGAACCTACTTGACAAAGCGAGCCATCAAAATCAAATCCCAATACGTCCCGTCATCGATTTTTGCAGCTTTTTTCTTCACGCCTTCTTCCACAAATCCAAACTTTTGATACAATCGAATCGCGTTCGTGTTGTCAGCGACGACTTCGAGGCAAACTTTTTCAATCAAAGGATTTTCTTTTGCCCAATCAAGGAGCGCTGCAAGCAACGCCGTGCCGATCCCCTGGCCTCGAAAGCCGTTTTTCACGCTCATGCCGAAAGACCCTTGGTGCTTGGTTCGCCGCTTATTTCCATTATGAAAATCTAAAAACCCGATCATCTCTCCGTCATGCTCGGCCAACAGCGCCAACTTTCCAGGATCGTCCGCCATTTTTTGCAGCCATTGGCGTTGTTGCTCTTCTGTGACCGTCACTTCCGCTTCCGTCGTAAGCAAGTAAAGCGCTTCCGCGGTCACGGCCTTGACAAACGCAACGATCCGCTCAGCATCCTCGGGCCATGCCGTCCGTATAACAATCGGTTGGCCGCTTGCCGTCACCAACCGCCTTGGCTGGATGTTTCCCATAGCCATCCTCCTTGCTTGATGTGCATCCGTATAGATTCGTAAGCACGAGGGCAATATCCTGCACGCAAAAGAAAAACCTCTTCTGTCTCATAGTTCGTATTACCGTCAACCATTGGGCCATTCACCAAAAGCCCCGATATATTTTTAGTGATTCGCCTGATGAATGTTGAACCATCCACTTTCGATATGCTCTACGAACACCACCCCAGCTCCCCTTCATCACCATTGTTTTGATGGCTCGTTTGTCAATAAAGTAACCACTTGACAAACAGAAAAACAAAAGTATACTAATAGTATACTTTTGATACTAGGAGTATCAGCTATGAAAGAACATATCGCCGCTGTACACAAACAAACGATTGCCCAAGCCGCTGAGCGGTTGTTTCTCGAACGCGGGTTTGACGGCACGTCAATCAGCGACATTTGCGCAGCGTCGGGATACAGCCGCCGTACGGTGTACCGCTACTTTGACACGAAGGAGGAGATTTTGTACTACATTGTCGCGAATGGTCTCAAACAGTTGCGTGATCGTCTAACCGACATCGTGCAAGCCGAGCAGCCGTTTTTGGCCAAGTACGAACACATTTGTAAAGCAATGCGCGCTTACTACGAACATTGTCCCGTTTCGGCGCGCGCCGTCCGCGAGTTTCGCCCGCCATCGTTGGACGCAGTGACACCCACCATGGAAGCTATTTTCTCTTTAGGAACGGACATCAATGACGCCCTCTCCCGCTGGATCGAGCAAGGCATCGCAGAAGGCGTTGTCCGTGAAACCGCAGACGTCATGATGACCGTGTACGTGTTCTCCGCACAGCTACACGCGTTGTTTGACCTTATCGAAACAAAAGGAGCGTTTTTGCTGCCGACGCTCGGCAAGACGAAAGAACAATTTGTCGCCTACGGCCAGAAGATGATTCTCCATAGCCTCGCAAAGGAGCCATTGCCATGAAACCAAACGAACCGAGCATGACCGCATTGATGTCCTGTTTCGTCCGCGCTTATCATACGGAACACGATACGCCTGTCATATTTCGTGACGATATGGCCAGACAGCTGATCACAGACGAAGAATACAAACAAATCCAAACCTTTCTCGCCAACGGCTTAGGATTTTTTGCCCCCGAGCGGCTTGATGCGTTCTCATCGGACGAAGAGAAAGTGAAATGGATCGTCCAAACGCAGCTCGCTCCGACTCCAATCGCCCGCGCCGCCTATACCGAACGGATCGTCCAACACGAAAAGCGGCTTGGCGCGACGCAGTATGTCATGTTAGGAGCAGGGATGGATACGTTCGCCTTCCGTCATCCAAACAGCGGCCTGACGATATTCGAAGTCGACCATCCCAACACACAGCAATTCAAGCGCGAACGCATCCACATGGCCAACGGGAAGATGCCAAACTGCTTGCAACTGGTCGCCGCTGATTTTACCAAGGATGACGTGGCTTCCCGATTGCTCGCAGCCGGCTTTCGCCCAAACGAAAAAACGGTGTTCAGCCTGCTTGGCGTCTCATATTATCTAGAAAAAGAGCACTTCTATCGTCTTTTGCACCAACTCGCTCCATTGATGACAGAGGGCAGTTCTATCGTGTTTGATGTTGCCGATGAGCAGCTGTTCACCTCCACCGTCAAGCGGGTGCAAAACACGCTCGCCCTCGCCCGGCAAAGCGGTGAACCGATGAAAGCGGCGTATTCGATCGAGGAACTTGAGAAACAGCTGCAGCATCACCGTCTCCTCATTTTCGAACACGTATCGCCGGAACAAATCCAAGCGGAATTTTTCTCGAACCGAAACGACGATCTGACAGCGTTTGAACATGTCCATTATGTCCATGCGGTGCGCAAATAACATCCAGGAAGGCCTCTGAATTTTGTGATTTTCCATGATTATGTGATATTGAAACATGTCTATTCACCAAAAAATCGACCGAGTCCTCTTTGAAGCATCCCGCTTCAAAGAAAGGCTCGGCCGACAGGTTCCTTCTTATTGCCCTTTCGTCACCGTCGCTGTGGTCGCTTCACTATGGTTTTGCGCTTTGTCTTCTTGTGTCACAATGATCATCAGCTGGCCATTGTTGAATGCAGACAGATCGATCGTCTTCGAAAAATTCCCATTCGAGTCCGCCGACGTCCGTTCCACGAGAGATTTTTGTCCATCCGTAATGATGATTTGCACCAATGCGTTGCTTTCTGCCATTCCTGCGATCGTGTATGCCGCTTGATTTTGACTCGTAACAGCTGGCAGGGCGTTCAATGATGGAGTGGCAACAGCTGTATCCTTCCAAACCGTCGCGGTTGCCTCTGGGCTTACATTGCCTGTAACGCTCGTTTGAACGGCTGTAATGGTAATCAGTCCATCGCTTAACGGGGAAATATCCGCTTCTACATGGTATCTCCCGTTTTCTTCCACCGTACCGACTGTGCTGATTTCATTCGTTCCATCGGACAAAGTGACCTCCACTTCCGCTCCTGGCTCTCCCTTGCCCGTCACCTCATAAGCAGTTGCATCTGCACTGGCGTTCACATATCCTTTATTGTCAATAGACGGCTTGGCCGGAGAAGACAACGATTTGATGAGGACGACACTTGCCATCCGGCTTTCATTCCCCGCTTGATCGATCGTTTTCACACGGATCGTGATCTTCCCGTCCTTCAGAGAAGAAGTATTGATCTCCACTTCATAATTCCCATCTTCATCCACAAGCCCGCTCGCTGAGACGGATTTTTTTCCATCAGCAGCCTCCACCACCACTTTCTCTCCAGGCGTTCCTGTCCCCGTTACTGGATAAGCTTCATAGTTGAAAGCGTTGATATATCCTTCATTCAACAGCTCAGGGGCCTCTATGCTCACATCTTTCCGAAGCACTTTCTTCGATTGGCCGCTTTGGTTTCCTGCCGAATCCACACTAACCGCGGAGACCGTAATCTCTCCTTCCGCCAATCTTCTTGCATCGATCACCGCCCGGAATCTCCCTTTGCCGTCTGCACGCACCGTTTTGGTGATGCGCTGCTTTCCATCGCTCAACAAAACTTGCACAGCGCTATGGGGTTCTGCTGTTCCTTGGACAGCATAAGCGTTCTGCTGCTTGGCATTGATCCATCCTTTATGCAAGAAGAAATCAACGGTATTGACGAAGAATTAATTGAAAGTAACACTGAGGAATTTTACGGGCTTCAATGGGTGGGTAAAAAAGAAGCCCGTCGTCTTGCTTTTTTACCGCCACAAGGAACTCTTAAATTTATGGAAGGAGAAGGGATAAACGAAGAGAACGCAAAGCATATATTAATCGAAGGGGATAATTTAGAGGTTTTACGTTTATTGCAAAAAAGTTATTCAGGTAGAATAAAAATGATTTACATCGATCCTCCTTTATAGTTTTATAGTGAAATCACTTTATCATATACACATAAGTGCGAATTTATAACACAAATTCGTACTTTTTTGTCGAACAAAACACTACTAAATGCTATAATGTCGTACCATGTAAAGAGTGAATTCATGATGCTATTGTTTACGTTAACCAGAAAATTGTAAAATTCAATGAGAAGCTAATATATGTGGGGGATGAGTAGTGAAAACATTAAAGGAAAGGATTATTCAACTTCTACAGGAACATAGCGGTTTGACCGATAGAGAAATTACCAATCGAATATTGGGAGAAAAAAAGCCACAGCAACCTGTCAATCAGGCATGCAGGTCATTAGAGGCACAAGGAGTACTGAAGAGAGTGAAAAGACAAGATGGGCTTATCGGTAACTATCTTGCCACAGACCAGCATGTGGTGGATTATTTCCAGAACAAAGGAAAGAAGGATCTTGAAGAGGATAAAAAAGCCTTTTCTGAAGATAACATCAAACAGGTACTTATTTCGTATCTTCATGCAGACGGATGGAACACCCGAGTGGCATGGGGTAAGAATCGTGGAATTGACATAGATGCAACAAGAGAGACAGATCGATGGATTATTGAAGTGAAAGGAATGGGTTCATATCAGCAAATGAATGTGAATTACTTCCTAACGATATTGGGAGAAATACTGCAACGAATGGAAGATCCTTATGCGAAGTATAGTATTGCCTTGCCTGACATACAGCAATTTCGCAATCTATGGGATCGGCTACCATTATTAGCGAAAGTGAGAACAGGTATTACGGCATTGTTTGTGGATGAAAATGGTGAAGTGACAGAAGTTACCTGAATCAATTACTCAATAAAATGACTCTATTTTTATCGATTACTGTAGATGAGCAAATTCACTAACATAAATTGACAACCAAACAAAAAAGGAGACATGAACCGGACTCCTTGGATAAAATAGATGTGCTCACAACTACCCACAAGGAGGTTCATGTCTCATGAATCGATGAGCACATCACCAAGGAATCGACAAGTTTTTCTTCACGCTGGGGTTGACGCTGCAGCTTTCCAAACCGGTCTTGAAGCACCTCGTTCACCTTGTCGATGCCTTGACCACCAAGGGATTCTCGGGAACGTTGACCGATGTCCATCACTGGAGCTTTCATCCGAATCATCGAACGACACTCCGTCACTTTTTCACGAAAAGCCCTTGGGATGAGGAAAGGCTGCTTGGAAAGCTTCAAGAGTGGATCCT
>NZ_ATCO01000028.1:0-35066 GCF_000422025.1 Geobacillus sp. WSUCF1
TGAACGTGCTTTTTCCCGCCCCCGGCACGCCGGTGACGCCGATGCGAATCGAGCGGCCGACGTGCGGAAGCAGTTCATTGAGCACTTGCTGGGCAAGATCCATATGCCTAGACGCATTGCTTTCGACAAGCGTAATCGCCTGCGCCAAAATGGTGCGGTCGCCGGCGAGCACCCCTTGGACGTACTCTTCGACCGACCGCTCTTTCCGTCTCACGACCCGCTTTGGCGCCGGCGGGCGCTCGGCTTGCACGTACGACGACAAGCCATTGTCGTCCGCCCATTCCGGGCGCCGCGGCTGCCCGTCTGAAGCTGCGCTCTGGCCGCTTTCCTGTTCCCGCCGTTTCTCTTCGCCGTTCATTGGTTCACTTCCTCATAGCCAAGCCGGGCGTAAATTTCCTCCAACACCTTTTCCGCTGACTCCGGAATCACGGTTCCCGGCCCGAAGATGGCGGCGGCGCCGTGCTCATACAAAAACGCGTAGTCTTGCGGCGGGATGACGCCGCCGACAAAAACGAGAATGTCGCCGCGGCCGAGTTTTTCAAGCTCCGCCACAAGCTGCGGCACGAGCGTTTTATGCCCGCCGGCGAGCGAGCTGATGCCGACAGCGTGCACGTCGTTTTCGACCGCCTGGCGCGCCGTTTCTTCCGGCGTCTGGAAGAGCGGGCCGATGTCGACGTCAAATCCTAAATCGGCAAACGCCGTGGCGATGACTTTCGCCCCGCGGTCATGGCCGTCCTGCCCCATTTTCGCGATCAAGATGCGCGGGCGGCGTCCTTCGAGTTCGGCGAACTGCTCAACCCGTCGCTTCACCCGTTCCAGCTGCGCTTCGTTTTTGTATTCCGAGCTGTAAACGCCGCTGATCGAGCGGATGGCGGCGCGATGACGGCTCGCCACTTTTTCGATCGCATACGAAATTTCCCCGAGCGTCGCCCGGACGCGCGCCGCTTGGACAGCAAGCTCGAGCAAGTTCCCCTCGCCCGTTTCCGCCGCTTTCGTGATGGCGTCAAGCGCCGCTTCGACCTGCTCGTTGTCGCGCGTCGCCTTTAGCTCGTTCAGCCGCTCGATTTGCCGCTGGCGCACGGCGGTGTTGTCGACTTCCAAAATGTCGATCGGCTCTTCTTTTTCCGGGCGGTATTTATTGACGCCGATGATCGTTTCCGCTCCTGAATCGATGCGCGCTTGGCGGCGGGCCGCCGCTTCTTCGATGCGCATTTTCGGGATGCCGGTTTCAATGGCTTTCGCCATCCCGCCTAAGCTTTCGATTTCTTCGATATGCGCCCACGCCCGCTTCATCAACTCGTTCGTCAACGTCTCGACGTAATACGAACCGGCCCACGGGTCGATCGTCCGACAAATGCCCGTTTCTTCCTGCAAGTACAGCTGCGTATTGCGGGCGATGCGCGCCGAGAAGTCGGTTGGCAAGGCGATCGCTTCATCCAAGGCGTTCGTATGGAGCGACTGCGTATGCCCCATCGCCGCCGCGTGCGCCTCGATGAGCGTGCGCACGACGTTGTTGAACGGATCTTGCTCAGTCAAGCTCCAACCCGACGTTTGCGAATGCGTCCTGAGAGCGAGTGATTTCGGATTTTTCGGATTGAACGTTTTCATCATTTTCGCCCACATGAGGCGCGCCGCCCGCAGTTTCGCCACTTCCATAAAGTAGTTCATGCCGATCGCCCAGAAAAACGACAGCCTCGGCGCGAACGAGTCGATGTCAATGCCCGCTTTCAAGCCGGTGCGCACGTACTCAAGCCCGTCGGCGAGCGTGTACGCCAGCTCCAGATCGGCCGGCGCCCCGGCTTCCTGCATATGGTAGCCGGAAATGCTGATGCTGTTGAACTTCGGCATGTATTTGGCCGTATAGGCGAAAATGTCGGCGATGATGCGCATCGACATCTCCGGCGGATAAATGTACGTGTTGCGCACCATATATTCTTTCAAAATATCGTTTTGAATCGTGCCGGACAGTTTGTCTTGCGTCACTCCCTGCTCTTCGGCGGTGACGATGTAAAACGCCATGATCGGGAGCACCGCCCCGTTCATCGTCATCGACACCGACATTTGGTCGAGCGGGATGCCGTCAAACAAAATTTTCATATCGAGCACCGAATCGATGGCCACCCCTGCTTTGCCGACGTCGCCGACGACGCGCGGATGGTCGGAGTCATAGCCGCGATGGGTGGCCAGGTCAAAGGCGACCGACAACCCTTTTTGCCCCATCGCCAAGTTGCGCCGATAAAAGGCGTTGCTCTCCTCGGCGGTCGAAAAGCCGGCGTATTGGCGGATCGTCCACGGCCGCACGACGTACATCGTCGGGTACGGCCCGCGCAAGTACGGCGGCAAGCCGGGCATAGAATCAAGAAAATCAAGCCCATCGATGTCTTCCTTTGTATAAAGCGGCTTCACCGCAATGTGTTCGTTCGTCTGAAACAACAGCTCATCGATCGACGCTTGCACGCGCCGCTCCACCGCGTCTCTCCACTGTTTCTCATCCACATCGGCCGCTATGGCGGAAAGCGTCATGTTGGCAAAATCAACGTACTTCGCCATCAAGCGCCACCCCTCTTTCCGTTAGAAACGCCACGATCACCTCGTACGCGTTCGAACCGAGATGAATCGATCCGTCCACGCCCGCGTCCGCGTACGTTCTCTCAAGCTCTTCCGGCGGCTTTCCGGCGACATACAGCTTCGCGTTCGGCTTGGCTTGCTTAAACGCCCGAGCCAACGCTGGAACGAACGCCGGGTAATCGTCATCGGCGCCGCACACGATATAATGCGTCCCGCTCGTGCTTTGCACCCATTCGACCGCTTCCGCGACCGAGGCAAAGCCATCGCTCCGCTCAGCCGCCACCCCGCCGGCCGCAAACAGCCCGGCGATGAAATCGGCGCGCGCCTGATGGCGGACAAGCGGCCCGATATTGATCAAGTGAACGGAAAGCCGGCTTCCCGTGCGTTCGGCATACTCCTCGGCTGCCTTCCGCAGCTGCTCAAACGGCTCGGCCAAGCGCCATGCGTGAATCGGCGCAATGCGGATGGACGCGTTTCCGTCAGCAAGCGCCGCTGCGATCTCCCGAGCGGTTGCTCGACGGCGGGCCGCACGAATCGCCGCTTCCATCCACTTTCCGCCGACAAGCGCGCTGCGAATCTCGGCCACCCGCTTTTCATTCAGCGGCGGCGCCACGTTCGCTGCGTCTTGCTTCGGTTTTTCGACCGGCGTTTCCTCCAAATTGGCGTACACGTTCGTGCCAACGATTCTTTCCTTCCGCGTCTTGACACGATCCAGCCGCCGCTTGGCGACCGCTTCCACTTCCGTCTGCACGAAGCCGTCTTCGAGCGCCTTCGCCATGCCGCCTTTTTCCTCCACACGCTGGAACAGCTTCCACGCTTCTTCGGCGAGCTTGGCGGTCAACGTTTCCACATAATACGAGCCGCCTGCCGGATCGATGACGTTCGCCACATGCGCCTCTTCGAGCAAAATGAGCTGCGTGTTGCGGGCGATGCGCCGAGAAAACTCATCGGCGAGTCCGATCGCCTCGTCAAACGGCGACACGTGCACGCCATCGGCGCCACCGACAACGGCCGCAAACGCTTCCGCCGCCGCTCGGAGCATGTTCACATACGGGTCGTACACCGTTTTCGTAAAGGGCGACGTGCGCACATGCAGCTCGATCCGCCTTGCTGATTCACCGCCGCCAAACGCCTCCATCACTTGAGCAAACAAGCGCCGCGCCGCCCGCAGTTTCGCGATTTCCATAAAAAAGTCCGCCCCAACCGCAAACGACGCTTGCATCCGTGTCGCGATGTCATCCACCGTCAGCCCCCGATCCAGCCCGGCGCGGATGTACTCGACCGCCGCCGCCAGCGCAAACGCCAGCTCCTGCACGGCGTTCGCCCCGCCGTTATGGTACGGCTCGCCGCGCACCAAAATCGTGCGGACGGCAGGCATCTGTTCCTTCGTCCACTTCGTTGCTTCCGCCATTTCATCATACAGCCGCAAAAGCGAACACGGGAGCGTCCCCTGTTCCGCCCACGCTCCGAGCGGATCCATGCCGATCGCGCCCCGTACGCTCGATAGCGGCACTCCCCGTTCCTTGAAATAAGCGACAAGCAGCGCCAAAAACGAAAGCGACCGCGCCCCGGCGTCCACACGGAGCGAATAGCGATCGAGCGGCACGCCATCAAACATCGCCGCCACATCATCAACCGACTCGACGGCAAACGGCAGCCGACCAAGGGCAAGATGGATTTCCGTCTGCCCCCGCTCCAAGTCGTGCTTCACTGCCTCGTTCCAGTCGGACGGGCTCGCTGCCGAAATCTCCTGGCTCACCTTCCACGGCTCGCCCCGATACCCTTCCGGCCGCGCCCCGCGCACATAGCGGCCAAAGCCCGGGTACTGCTCAAGCGGGCCGAGCGCCTCCACATCGCGGCGCGTATAGAGCGGTTTGACCGCAATGTTTTCGTACGTCATCGATACAAGCCGCTCGAGCGGCTTGCCTTTCAGCGACTTTTCCGCTTCCCGCTCCCACTCCTCCACCCTCGGAGCCGGAAACGCCGCTTCCTTCATCTTTGCGACATCGCTCATTCCGATCCCCCTTTGCCTTCCAGACATAAGAAACCGCTTTCTTTTCAAGCCGCACCTTTCCCTCTCGAACCCGTCTGCTCAGAACGAAGCGCTGATGACGCCTCGTGTGGGAAAAAACGGTTTCTATGTTTATTGTAGTACATCGGCCGCGTTTGGGCAATGAACAAAAAGGCAAACAACTTGCTGATGCCACCATTTCGCCATGAAATGGAAAACAAAGCGGTCAAAAAAACATGAACGATCCCGAAATGGCTCGATGACTTGGCGAAACAACACCATCTCAACGATTCACAAATCCTCCAAGAAGCCCTGAAAAAACATGAAAGGAAGAGGGCGTTGTTGCATGCTCTCTTGGACGATGCTCCCTCGTCCCCCTCCAAATCGCCGCTTAGCGAAAATCTCAACTGCCATTTATTCATTGGAAAATGTTTCGCAAATCGATCACGAAATCCTTCAATACATGAACCAAAACGGCGTCATCCCGGTTGTACACTCCATGAAGTTCCAATCTTCCTGTTTTTCCGCGCAAATACACTTCCACCACTTGATTCGCCGGGTCAACGATCCAATATTCCTTCACCCCGGCCCGCTCGTACGCGATCCGTTTGTCCATCCGGTCGATTTTGGCCGTGGCGGGGGACAAGATCTCGACGACCAAATCCGGAGCCCCGACAATGCGGTTTTTTTGAATTTTGTTTTGGTCGCAGATGACGACAAGATCGGGGCATACCCAGTTTCGGACGTTTTCATCCATCCATCCCTTTCGATGATCTTCGAAAAGATACACATCGATCGGGGCGGCCAACACGCGGCAATCCTTCCCACGAAGATGCATCCCGAATTCAATGGAAAGTTGGAGCGAAACGGATTGATGTTCCGGTGTCGGCGACGGCGCCATGCTGATGATGTTCCCATCCAACACCTCGCACCGTTTTCCTTCCGGCCATGTCGCATACTCTTTGTACGTCATAGGGGCCTGTTCCTTTTCTGGTGAACCCATATCCTCCACCTGCCTCCTAATTTTATATTGATTATACACCATCCATTCCTGTGTCTTGAACGATGTTTATTCCTCTTCCCGAACGAGCGGCAGGCGGACGAATACGGTCATCCCGCGTCCAAGGTCGCTGTCGAACCGAATCGAGCCATCATGAAGAGAGACGATTTGTTTGACGATGGCAAGCCCCAAGCCGGTGCCGCCTTCTTTGCGAGTGCGGGCGCGATCGACGCGGAAAAAGCGCTGGCCGAGAAACGGGAGCTGGTCTTTTGGAATGCCTTTGCCCGTATCTTGGACGACAAGCTCGCCTTCCGCTTCCGACAAGCGGGAAAGCCGCACCGTCACCACACCGCCTTCTGGGGTGTAGCGGATGGCGTTGTCAAGCAAGTTGCGCACGACTTGTTCGAGCCGGTCGGCGTCGCCGTTGACGATGATGTCATAGTCCAACTCGCACGCCAGCTCGATCCGCTTTTGCGCGGCGATCGGTTCGTACGTGGCGATGACATCTTCGATCACTTGGGCGAACGCCACCGGCTCGCGCTCGAGCGGCACGCTTTGCCCTTCAAGGCGCGCCAGGTCAAGAAGATCGCGCACCAGCCGCTCCATCCGCTCCGTTTCGCGGTGGATGAGGCGAAGGTACGCCTTTTCTTCTTCCTTCGTTTTCGCGAGGCCAGCAAGGAGCGCTTCGCTGTATCCTTTCATATAGCTGAGCGGCGTGCGCAGCTCATGCGAGACGTTCGCTAAAAACTCGCGCTTCCGCTCGTCTTCTTTGGCAATGGCGTCCGCCATTTGGTTGAACGCCTCCGCCAGGCGGCCGATTTCATCATCGCTCCGCACGGGGATGTCCGCTTCGTAGCGTCCTTCCGCCATGCGTTCTGCCGCTTGTTCCATCGCCTGCAGCGGCTCGGTCATCTGCCGCACCATCCGTCGGCCGACAACCAAAAGCGCGGCGGCGAATATGGCGGCCAACGGCCAAAACGCGGCGGCCGCCCGCTTCGTTGCTTCCTGAACGTCGGCTAACGGCAAATACAAGTAAATCGCTCCTTCAAGCCGCTTGCCGTCCAAAAGCGGAACGACGACCGCCATCACGCGGCGGCCGAACCGCTTTTCGTATCCCGTTTTGACAACAGGCTTCCCGGCTAACAATGTTTCCCGGTCGCGGCCGCTGACTAACGCGTCATAGTGGACCGGAAACGGAAAGCAGGCGCTCAGTTCGCGCGGGTTGTCAATCAACAAGATCGTGGCCGTTGATTTTTCGTCATACCATTCGATTTGACGGCGATATGCCTCCGTCACCGCCCCGCCGCGATAGTCGCGGGCGAGGCTCGTCCCTTCCGCGATCAACGTTCGCTCAACTTCTTTCATGTACACCGTCCGGTAAAAATAATTGAGAAGACCAAAAGAAAACGCCAGCGTCACCACGACCGCGGCGCCGATCGACAGCCATAGTTTTTGTCCTAACCGAAGCCGTTTCATGTTCATCCCTCAAACTTGTAGCCGATGCCCCAGACGGTTTGGATATGGCGAGCGGCGTCTTTCAGCTTCATGCGCAGCGTTTTCACATGCGTATCGACCGTGCGGGCGTTTCCTGTATAATCATATCCCCACACTTTGACGAGCAAGTTGTCGCGGCTGAACACCTGACCGCGGTGCTTCGCCAAAAACAGCAACAGCTCAAACTCTTTCAACGTCAATTTCACCGGTTTGCCGCCAACGGTCACGGTTCGGCCTTTTTCGTCGATGGCAAGGTCGCCAAATTGCAGCCGTCCGTCGTGCTCGCGGACGCGCTGCACCCGGCGCAGCACCGCCTCAAGGCGGGCGATGAGCTCTCCCGGGCTGAACGGTTTGACGATGTAATCGTCGCCTCCCAGCTTCAATCCTTTCACTTTGTCCCATTCTTCGCCAAGCGCGGTCAAAAACAAAATCGGCACGTCCGACTGCTCGCGGATGCGGGCGCAGACGGCGAATCCGTCCTGTTTTGGCATCATGACGTCCAACAGCACGGCATCAACCGGATGTTGCGAAAGCAGCACCAGCGCTTCTTCCCCGTCCCCTGCTTCGAGGCAGCGAAAGCCGGCGTTTTCCAAATACATGCCAACGAGCAGGCGCATTTCTTCTTCATCATCGACGATTAAAACGGTTCGTTCGCTCATGTTCGTCCCTCCCGAATGAATAGCTGCAGCGGGCCATCCCCTGTTTTCCAACGGACAAGCGGACGCAACGTCGCCTCATCGACCACGATAATTTCATCGCTGTCATAGCTCGCGATATACAAACGGCCCAACGCCGCTTCCATCGCAAATGGATTGGCGCCGACAGAGATGGAGCCGAGCCGCTTCCCGCTTGGCGAAAATTGATAGACCGTGTTCGAACCGTGGCTTAGCACAAACACGCCGCGGCCCGTTTCGACGAAATCGACCGGCATGACCGGCGCAGCAACCGTCCGCAACAAGCGGCCGTCTCGAAGTGAATAGACATGGATATTGGTCTCCACCTTGCTTCCGCTTCCATGTCCGCCGACCCACAATTCCCCTTGCTGCTCGCGCATCAATCCACCTAACGCCATCTTCGGCACCGAAAATGAGCGAATGACACGAAGGCGCCTCGGATCAATGACAAAAGCGCGGCCGTCTTGAAAGTCGATGGCATACATCTCCGTTCCTTGGCGATTGACAAGCAGCGTCATCGGGGAGCGTCCGACCAAAAGGCGGGCGATCTCTTTTCCGCCCCGGCTCACAACGCGCACCGCGTGATGTTCGCTGTCGCCGAAAAACCACGTACGGCCATCCGGGGACGGGGCCGCGCTGACGATGCCGCTTCCCGTTTTCCACTCTGAAAGCGGCTTTCCCGTCGCCAAATCATACCGATATACGCCGTCAAGCTCCCGTCCGTACAAAAGAAGCGTCCGGCCGTCTGGGCTCAACGCCCCGCCTTGAAACGGTTCATTGATGTTCCAACGGGCGATTTTGCTGCCATTTTTCGCGTTCAAAAAGGTGACCGTTCCCGCTTTGACATCGAGGCTGATGACGACGGAAAGCGAATCGGCCACCGGGGGAAACGACGGATGGACGCAGCCGCTTAGCAGAAAGAACCAGCACAACAGCATCCACACGCTCGCTCGTTTCATCTTGTTTTTCTCCTTCGCACGTTTGTTTCCGCCCTCATTATACCTCACATTTGTGAAAGAAGTTTGAAATCGCGCCACACAAAAACCCCCACCGCCAACCGATGGCGATGGGGGAATCGTTAATAAATCGGCGTGTTGTCTTTGTTCATGTTTTCCAAAATCGCTTTGACGCGGGCGAGGAAGCGTCCACAAATGAGGCCGTCCAAGACGCGGTGGTCAAGCGACAAGCATAAGTTGACCATGTCGCGGATGGCGATCATGCCGTCTTTCACGACCGGGCGTTTGACGATCGTTTCCACTTGCAAAATGGCCGCTTGCGGGTAGTTGATAATGCCCATCGACTGCACCGAGCCGAACGCGCCGGTGTTGTTGACGGTGAACGTGCCGCCCTGCATGTCTTCCGGGCGCAGTTTGCCGGCGCGCGTTTTCGCCGCCAGTTCGGCGATTTCGCGGGCGATGCCTTTGATCGTTTTCTCATCGGCGTGCTTGATGACGGGCACGAACAAGGCGTCATCGGTCGCGACGGCGATCGAGATGTTGATGTCTTTGCGCTGAATGATCTTATCGCCCGCCCACGTCGAGTTCAGCTGTGGAAATTCTTTCAGCGCTTGGGCGACCGCCTTGACGAAGAAGGCGAAATACGTCAAATTGAAGCCTTCACGCCGCTTGAACTCGTCTTTGATCGCATCGCGGTAGGCGACCAGGTCGGTGACGTCGACTTCGACCATCGTCCACGCGTGCGGCGCTTCGTGTTTGCTGCGGAGCATGTTCGCGGCGATCGCTCTGCGCACCGGGGTGACCGGAATTTCGATGTCGCCCGCTCCGGCTTCGACGTTCGGGGCCGCTAGTTTGACCGGCGCTGCTTGCGGCGCAGTTGGCGCGGCAGCGGCAGACGGTTGAGCCGCCGCGGCGGCCGGGGCCGGCTGCTCCGTTCTCGGTTCCGCTTTTGGCGCCGCTTGTTCCGCCGCCGGTGCCTCTCCCGCTTTCGGAATTTGTCCAGACTCAATGAGCTTCAGCAAATCTTTGCGCGTCACCCGCCCGCCAAGGCCGGTGCCTTTCACTTGTTCAAGGTCAATGCCATGTTCTTGGGCAAGGCGGAGCACGGCCGGCGAATAGCGGCCGTTGTTTGCCCGGCCGGTCTGTTTCGGAGCGGCTGGTTCCGCGTTGTCTTCTGCTTTCGGCGCTTCATCCGCCGGCTTCGCTTCCGGAGCCGGTGCAGCGCCTTCGACTTCGATCGTGCAAATCGGCGCGCGACTGGGAGCGTCTCCCCTTCTTTGGCGATCAGCTCGCGAATGACGCCGGCAAACGACGACGGAATTTCCGCGCTCACTTTATCGGTGATGACTTCAGCGATCGGGTCGTATTTGTTCACTTTGTCGCCCGGGGAAACGAGCCATTTGCTGATCGTGCCTTCCGTGACGCTTTCCCCAAGCTGAGGCATCGTCAATTGTTCGATGGCCACATCGATACCCTCCTATCTTGGCTGCAATGTCTTCGCCTCAAAACGCCGCTAATTCGCGCATCGCTTTTTCGACTTTTTCTGGATTGATCATAAAGAATTTTTCCATCGTCGGCGCATACGGCATGGCCGGAACGTCCGGGCCGGCGAGGCGCATAATCGGCGCATCGAGATCAAACAAACAATGCTCGGCGATAATGGCGGCGACTTCGCTCATGACGCTGCCTTCTTTGTTGTCTTCCGTAATGAGCAGCACTTTTCCTGTTTTGCTCGCCGCTTCGATGATCGCTTCTTTGTCAAGCGGATAGACGGTGCGCAAATCCAACAGGTGAACGGAAATGCCGTCTTGGGCGACGCGCTCGGCCGCCTGCAAGGCAAAATGGACGCACAGCCCATACGTGATGACGGTGATGTCATCGCCTTCACGCTTGACGTCCGCCTTGCCGATCGGAAGCACGTAGTCGTCCTCCGGCACTTCCCCTTTAATGAGGCGGTAGGCGCGTTTATGCTCGAAAAAGAGCACTGGGTCTTCGTCGCGAATCGCCGCTTTCAGCAGCCCTTTCACATCGTATGGCGTCGACGGCATGACGATTTTTAACCCAGGCTGGTTGGCGAAAATCGCTTCGACGGACTGCGAATGGTACAAAGCGCCGTGAACGCCGCCGCCGTACGGGGCACGGATGACGATCGGGCAGTTCCAGTCGTTGTTCGAGCGGTAGCGGATGCGCGCCGCTTCCGAAATGATTTGGTTGACCGCTGGCATGATAAAATCGGCAAACTGAATTTCGGCAATCGGGCGCAGGCCGTACATCGCCGCGCCGATGCCGACGCCGACGATCGCCGACTCGGAAAGCGGCGTGTCGATGACGCGCTCTTCGCCGAACTGCTCGTACAATCCTTGCGTCGCTTTGAACACTCCGCCTTTTCGGCCGACGTCTTCTCCTAACACAAACACGCGCGGGTCTCGTTCCATTTCTTCGCGAATCGCCATCGTGACGGCATCAATATAGGAAATAACAGGCATCGTCGATTCCCCCTTACTCCTCGGCATACACGTAGCGAAGCGCATGCTCCGGCTCGGCGTACGGAGCCTTCTCCGCATAGTCGGTCGCTTCGTTCACTTCTTTCATGACGCGCGCTTGAATTTCTTCATCTTGTTCATCGGTCAAAACGCCGGTTTCTTTCAAATAGTTGGCAAACGACACGATCGGGTCTTTGGCGCGCGCTTCGGCGAGCTCTTCTTCCGTCCGGTAGACGCGGTGGTCGTCGTCCGACGAGTGCGACGTCAGCCGGTATGTCACCGCCTCGATGAGCGTCGGCCCTTCGCCGCGGCGGGCGCGGTCGGCCGCTTCTTTCACGACGCGGTACACTTCAAGCGGATCGGTGCCGTCGACCGTATAGCCCGGCATGCCATAGCCGATGGCGCGGTCCGACACCTTTTCGCACGCGAGTTGTTTCGAAATCGGTACGGAAATGGCGTATTTGTTGTTTTCGCACATAAAGATGACTGGGAGTTTATGAACGCCGGCAAAGTTTGCCCCTTCGTGGAAATCGCCTTGGTTCGACGACCCTTCGCCAAAGGTGACGAAGGCGACGAAATCTTTCTTTTCCATTTTCGCCGCCAGCGCAAAGCCGACCGCGTGCGGCACTTGCGTCGTCACAGGCGATGAACCGGTGACGATCCGATTTTTCTTTTGCCCGAAATGGCCAGGCATTTGCCGGCCACCCGAGTTCGGGTCTTCCGCCTTGGCAAACGCCGCCAACATCAATTCTCTCGGCGTCATGCCAAACGTCAGGACAACGCCCACATCGCGGTAATACGGCAAGACATAGTCTTTCGTCCGGTCGAGGGCAAACGCCGCGCCGACTTGCGCCGCCTCCTGCCCTTGGCATGAGATGACGAACGGAATTTTCCCCGCGCGGTTTAGCAGCCACATCCGTTCATCGAGCTTGCGGGCGAGAAGCATTGTTTCATACATTTCCAACACCGTGTCATCGCTTAATCCAAGCGCCTGATGACGGTTTTGCGCCATCGCAACAACCTCCCTTAGATTCACATAGTCAACCAATGATCACGCGCCGCGCGCATACGGCGAAATCGGTTAAAAATGAATCGCTTTGCCATCGACCGCCAGCGCCGCTTCCGCCATGGCCTCTGACAGCGTCGGATGCGGGTGGATCGCATGGGCGATTTCCCAAGGAGCCGCATCAAGCACGCGGGCGAGACCGGCTTCGGAAATCAAATCGGTTACGTGCGGCCCGACCATATGGACGCCAAGCAGATCGTCCGTGTTCCGGTCGGCGATGAGCTTCACAAACCCTTCCGCCTCACCGAACACAAGCGCCTTGCCAATGGCTTTAAACGGAAATTTGCCGACCTTGACATCATAGCCTTTCGCTTTCGCCTCTTGTTCGGTTAAGCCAACCGCCGCCGCTTCCGGACGGGTGTAAATGCAGCGGGGCACCATCGTGTAGTCAATCGGCGCCGGGTTATGCCCGGCTAAATGTTCAATGGCGACGATCCCTTCATGGGCGGCGACATGGGCGAGCTGCAGACCGCCGATCACATCGCCGATCGCGTAAATGTGCGCTTCTTTCGTTTGGCCGAACTCGTTCGTTTGAATATATCCCTTTTCAATGACGATGTCGGTGTTCTCAAGGCCAATCCCTTCAATGTTCGCCTGACGCCCGACGGAAACGAGCATCTTGTCAGCCGCAAACGTTTTCCGCTCGCCTTGATGCTCCGCTTGGATTGTGACGCCGTTTCCTTTTTCGAGCGTTTCCGCGAGCACCCGCGCTCCCGTGACGATGTTGACACCGCGGCGGCGAAGCAGTTTTTCCATTTCTTTTGACACGTCTTCATCTTCTGTCGGCAAAATGCGATCGGCATATTCGAGCACCGTCACGTCAACGCCGAAATCATTGAGCATGGACGCCCATTCCATGCCGATCACACCGCCGCCGACGATCAAGATGGACGAGGGGAGCGTCACCATTTGCAGCGCCTCATCGGACGTCATCACGAATTCGCCGTCCGGCTCGAGCCCCGGCAGCGTGCGCGGGCGCGAACCGGTGGCGATGACGACGAATTTCGGGACGAGCATTTCGTTTTCGCTGCCGTCGTTCATTTCGACCGACACCGTCCCCGGCAGCGGGGAAAAGATCGACGGGCCGAGCAGGCGGCCGGTGCCGGCGTACACATCGATTTTCCCTTTTTTCATCAAATGCTGCACGCCTTTGTGGAGCTGCTCAACAATCGCCGCTTTGCGCGCCTGCACTTTGGCAAAATCAAGGCGCACGCCGTCGGCGATGACGCCAAATGCCTCGCCGTTTTTCGTTTGTGCGTACACTTCGGCACTGCGAAGCAGCGCTTTGGACGGAATGCAGCCAGCGTGCAGGCACGTGCCGCCGAGCTTCCCTTTTTCCACAACGGCCGTTTTCAACCCGAGCTGCGAGGCGCGAATGGCGGCCACATAGCCACCCGTTCCTCCGCCGAGAATGACGACATCGTATTCTTTTGCCATCTTGCCTTCTCCTTTCTGTCCGTTGCCGCATCAGCGCCGGGCTGGAACCGGCGAAACGGCCTTGCCTGGATACACTTTTCCCTCTTCTTCGCCGCGCAGGACGCGAAGCGCGCCTTCAGCGAGCGCCTGCAGTTCGTTTTCGCCCGGATGGACGATGACATCGGCGATCCATTGCACGCGGCGAGTGATCTGTTCGACAAACGATTTGCCATACGCCAGTCCGCCGGTCAAAATGATGGCGTCGACTTTGCCGGAAAGCACGGCGCTTGCCGCACCGATTTCTTTCGCCACTTGGTACGCCATCGCCTCATACACGAGCTTGGCCTTTTCATCGCCGGCTTCGATCATGTTCTCGACTTTCACCGCATCATTCGTGCCAAGATAACCGACAAGGCCGCCGCCGCCGACGAGCATGTTCATGATCTCTTCGCGGTAATATTCACCAGAGAAGCATAAAGCAACCAAATCGCCCGCTGGCACCGTCCCGGCGCGCTCCGGGCTGAACGGGCCTTCGCCGTCAAGGCCGTTGTTGACATCGACGACCCTTCCTTGCTTGTGGGCGCCGACCGTGATGCCGCCGCCCATATGGGCGACGATCAAGTTCAGTTCGTCATACCGTTTCCCAAGCTGCTTGGCGACGCGGCGCGCGACCGCCTTTTGGTTTAAAGCATGGAAAATGCTGCGCCGCTCAATGAGCGGAAATCCGCTGATCCGGGCGATTGGATCAAGTTCATCGACAACGACCGGATCGACGATAAACGATGGGATGTTTAAGGCCGAGGCGATCTCATGCGCCAAAATACCGCCGAGGTTGGACGCGTGCTGGCCGGAATATCCGCGCCGCAAATCTTCAAGCATCGCCTCATTGACGCGATACGTGCCGCCTTCGATTGGACGGAGAAGCCCCCCGCGGCCGCAGACGGCGCTCAACTTCGATAAATTGATCCCTTCTTCATCCAGTGCTTGCAAAATCGTTTGCTTGCGAAACTCATACTGGTCCACGATCGTTTTATATTGCCGAAGCACGTCCGCCTCATGGCGGATCGTTTTTTCGAGCAATGGCCGTTCGTTTTCAAAGACGCCGATCTTCGTTGAAGTCGAGCCTGGATTGATCGTTAAAATGCGAAACTTCTGCTCTTCCATCGTTGCTGTCCCTCCATCATCCGCCGGCGGGGCGGAAGGCCGCCCCTCGCCGCTATTAGCGGGCGCGGCAGCGGCTTAAAATATGATGGCCGTTTTGCAAAAATTGGCTGCGCGCTTTGCGCATCGTTTCAATTCGTTCTTCGGCCATCCGGTCAGCGGCCACATACGTTGGAATGTTGTCACGCTTGGCGATGGCAAACACTTTTTCGATGTTGTCATAAATTTGCTCGATTTTTTTCATCGCCCGTTCACGGTTGTAGCCGTACAGCTCATCGGCGACGTTGATGACGCCGCCGGCGTTGATCACATAATCTGGTGCATAGACGATGCCCATTTCATGGATCATGTCGCCATGGCGCGGCTCTTTCAGCTGGTTGTTCGCCGAGCCGGCGATCACTTTCGCTTTCAGCTGTGGAATCGTTTGGTCGTTGATGATGCCGCCGAGCGCGCATGGAGCAAAAATGTCGCACTCCACGCCGTAAATGTCGTTCGGGTCGACCGCTTTCGCCCCAAATTCCTCGACCGCGCGCGCCACCGCTTCCTTGTTGATGTCGGTAACGATGAGTTTCGCTCCTTCTTCGTGCAAATGGCGGCATAAATGGTAGGCGACATTGCCAACCCCTTGGACGGCGACAACTTTTCCTTCAAGCGAATCGCTTCCAAACGCTTCCTTCGCCGCCGCTTTCATCCCGCGATATACGCCGTAAGCCGTGGCCGGCGACGGGTTGCCGGATGAGCCGAATTCCGGCGAAATCCCGGTGACATAGTCCGTTTCCTGATAGATGATGTCCATATCGGCAACGGTCGTGCCGACGTCTTCCGCCGTGATGTAGCGGCCGTTCAGCCCTTGAATGAACCGGCCGAACGCGCGGAACATCGCCTCGTTTTTATCTTTGCGCGGATCGCCGATGATGACCGTCTTGCCCCCGCCTAAATTAAGGCCGGCGGCCGCGTTTTTGTACGTCATGCCGCGGGCGAGGCGCAGGGCGTCTTCAAGCGCCTCTTCTTCCGAATTGTACATCCACATGCGCGTCCCGCCGAGCGCCGGGCCGAGCGTCGTGTCATGAATGACAATGATCGCCTTCAATCCGGATTCTTTGTCTTGGCAAAACAACACTTGCTCATAATCATATTTTTCCATATATTGAAACAGTTCCATCACTGATGGCCTCCTTCATCTATTTCATTTTGCTGCCGAACAAATAGCAAGCGCCAACGAATACAGTTTGCTTTCCGCCGAGTCGGCGCGCGACGTCAACACGATCGGCGCCTTCGCCCCAGCGATGACTGCGCCGACGCGTGCGTTCGCAAAATAGACGAGCGACTTATACAGCATGTTGCCGGATTCAATGTCCGGCACAAGCAAAATATCAGCCTGTCCAGCCACTTCGCTTTCAATCCGCTTATGCTTCGCCGCCGCCAGCGACACCGCGTTGTCCAACGCAAGCGGTCCGTCAACGAGGCAATGTTCGATTTGCCCCCGCTTTTGCATCATTGCGAGCGCCGCTGCATCAAGTGTTGCCGGCATGGCCGGATTGACCGTCTCCACCGCCGCCAGCGCCGCGACTTTCGGGCGCTCGATGCCGATGGAGCGCGCGATGCTGACGGCGTTGTTGACAATTTGCACCTTTTGCTCCAAATCCGGAGCGATGTTCATCGCCGCGTCGGTGACGATGACAAATCGGTCAAACTCCGGCACCTCAAAAACAGCGACATGGGACAACACCTTTCCTGTGCGCAGCCCGTATTCTTTGTTCAAAACGGCTTTCAGCAAGGTTGCCGTCGGTACGTGCCCTTTCATTAAGGCATCTGCTTCATTCAAATGAACGGCGCGCACGGCAAGCTCTGCGGCTTGCCCGATCGAATTCGCATGAACGACATCGACGTCGGAAAAGCGGGCGCATCCTTTTTCCTTCAACAGCCGTCCGAGCCGCTCCCGATCGCCATAAAGCACAAAGCGTCCGAGACGGTGTTCGAGCGCCATCGCCACCGCTTCAATCACTTCTTCATCTTCCGCCGCCGCCACGGCCACCGTCCGGTCCTGGCATTGTCTTGCTTCTTGCACTAACGATTCAAGCTTCATCATCTGCACCAACCTTTTCTGCAAATCGTGCGGCACAGTCTTTTTATGCAAAAACTGTGCCAACCAAAAATGACTGAAAGCGCTTTAAAACACACTACCTTCGCAAACAGATATGTGCAATATTCTTCACTCCGCGCAAATTATTGCATGATATTTTTGTCAAGCCCGTATTTCTCCAGCTTGTAATATAAATTGCGCACCGAAATGCCAAGCGCCCGGGCCGCCGCTGTTTTATTGCCTCGATGGCGGCGAAGCGCCTGCTCAATCAAGCTCGCTTCGTATCGGCTCACCATTTCCTCAAGCGGCCGAATCTCCTCTTCCGTTTCCACTCGATGAGCCGGCACTGACGAAGGCGAAGCGAGCGGCGGCAAATGCGTCGCATCGATCATCACTTCATGAAATTTCATGAAAATCATCGCCCGCCCGAGCACATTTTCGAGCTCGCGGACATTTCCCGGCCAATCATAGGCAAGAAGCTTCGCCATCGCTTCATCCGTGACACCTTCGACGTTGCGCCCGTAATCTTGGTTCAGTTTCTGGATCAAACGCCGGCAAAGAGCTGGAATGTCTTCCTTGCGGGCGCGCAGCGGCGGAATATAAATCGGCATCCGATTGAGCCGATAGTATAAGTCTTCGCGAAAGGCGCCTTCGGCAATCGCTTTTTCAAGGTTGACGTTCGTGGCGGCGATGACGCGGACGTTGATCGGGATCGGCTTCGTCCCGCCGACGCGGACGATCTCCCGCTCCTGCAAGACGCGGAGCAGCTTCGCCTGCGTGCTGGCCGACAGTTCGCCGATTTCGTCAAGGAAAATGCTTCCGTTGTTTGCTTCTTCAAACAGCCCTCGCTTGCCTCCGCGCCGCGCGCCGGAAAACGCTCCTTCCTCATAGCCAAACAGTTCGCTTTCCAATAATGTTTCCGGAATGGCCGCGCAATTGACGCGGATAAACTTGTTATACTTTCGGTCGCTCGCGTTGTGAATGGCGTGGGCGAACAGCTCCTTGCCCGTCCCTGATTCCCCCCGCAGCAAAATCGTCGCCGGTGTTTTCGCCGCCAGCTTCGCCTGCTCGATGGCAACCTTCATCTCTTCCGACTCGCCGACGATGTCGGCAAACGAATATTTCGCCTCGAGCGTGCGGATGATTTGCCGCGCCCGATTGAGCTCAGTCGTCAGCCGCTGAATTTCTGACACATCATGAATGACGCCGACGCTCCCTTTCAATACGCCATCAACAATAATCGGCGCAACATTGACGATGACATCCCGGTTTTTCGGGCCGACTTTCATGCGCGCTCCGCGCACCGGGCGGCGCGTTTTCAATACTTGCATATGCATGCTTTCCCCTTCGGCGATGTCGGCGGTCGCCGGTTTGCCGATGACGTCTTCCTCTGTCAAACCGGTGAGCCGTGTATACGCCGGGTTGATCAAAATACCGTTCCCATTTTCATCGACGACAGAAATTGCCTCTTCCGACGAGTGGATGATCGCTTCAAGCATCATGCGGACTTCTTTTAAGTCGGTGATTTCTTCCGCCAAAGCGAGAAGCTCGGTGATGTCCTTGAATACCGCGAGCGCCCCAAACAGTTTGCCATTGTCATCGATGATCGGGATGCGGGTGGTGATCAATTTTTTTCCATTGGCCAGCTCCACTTCTTGATGAAACTCCGTCTGCCTCGTTTCGAGCACGCGCGGCAAGCCGCTTGACGGCAGAACGGTCAAAATATGCTTGCCGATCACTTTGTCTTTATCGACTTCAAGCAGCTCCGCCGCGCTTTGATTCATATCGGTAATGTAACCATATTCATCAACGACAATCATGCCATCGTGGGACGAATGAAAGATGAGCGCGCGCCGAGCCGCTTCGCTTTTCAATTTGGCGATGAGCGCTTCTTTTTCTTCAACGAGCTCGGCCATCATCTGCGCGACTGCACTTGGGACAATATTGGCTCCCTCTGGCGCCAATCGACGGATTTCCTCAAGGACATCCGCCCTGCCCGTCGTTTCAATGATCAAATCAAGCGGCTCGGCCATCCATGGACGCCAGTCGCTCGCAGCAGCGATGCCCCATTTTTGCGCCAGTTGCACCCCCGGAGCTTGTTCATCGACGTCAACAACCGCCACAACGTCAAATCCCGACGCCCCGTGAAGCAGCTTCAAAAGCGACATTCCGCGCGAGTCAGCCCCAATGATCATCACTTTTTTCATGTCCATTCACCACACTTTATAGTATGCCAATTTTTGCAGACACTTTTATCATACTTGATTTGCTCTTTCCTTGACAAACGCCCAATAACCGCTATGATAGTCGATAAGGCTACTCTTTTCGGAAAGGAACGCGATCGCGATGGGGCGAATGATTGCGCTGTTGATTTTAGTCATTCCCGGGCTTGGAGCGGCGCTTGGCATCAAATGGATGCGCGATGCGTTGTTTGGCATCAACGGGCCGCTGTTTTCTGCCTTATGGCTGCAATTTCTCGCCGGGCTCGCGCTGTTTGCCGCTGGGCTGGCGTTTCTCGGCGGTTTTTTGCTGCACCGCGACCGGAAGCGCAACAAAGTGCAGGCGCGTTTTCAACGAAAACGAAAAACGCCTTGACCCGGAACGTTGATGCCTATTACACTGGGAAACCATCCATTTCAAGACAAACAAAAAATGCCTTAACGTCTCTCGTTAAGGCGTTTTCTCTTTCCATTGCTTCGCTTGGTGGGGGTAGTCGGTGAAGACAGCGTCAACGCCATAAGCAAACATCGTTTTCATCACATTTCGCTTATTTACCGTAAACGGGCGGACCGCCACCCCGCGCCGCCGCGCTTCGGCGGCAAATTCCGCCGTCACCGTCCGATAGTGCGGATGCACCCCGTCGGCGTTCATGGCGCGCACATACGTCCATGGGTCATACAGCGGCTCGATGTACAAAAGCGCCGTCTCGATTTCCGGTGCAAGCGTTCGGCAAAGGCGCATGCTATTATGGTTGAATGACGACAAAATCGTCCGCTTCTCAAGCCCATAGCGGCGCACGAGGGAGATCGTTTTTTGCTCAAGCGTTTCGTAGGCAATGAGGCTATTTTTCAGCTCGATGTTGACCGCCATCCGTGTTGATGACAGCCAAGCAAGCACTTCCTCAAGATGCGGAATCGGACAATGGCCGTGCTTGCCGCTCCATTTCGCCGCCGCGTTCAATCGGCGCAGTTCACGGTACGTGATGTCTTTCACCCAGCCGCTGCCGTCCGTCGTCCGGTCGACCGTTTCGTCATGAATGACGACCACTTCGCCGTCTTTTGTGAGCTGCACATCCAATTCAATGCCGTCCGCTCCCGCTTTTTCCGCCTCGATAAACGCCGCCATCGTATTTTCCGGGTGCGTCCCCGCCGCCCCGCGGTGGGCAAAAATCAATGTCATTCTGCCTTCTTCCTTTCGCCTTTATTCGCCGTTCAGCCAACGAGCTGGCCGAAACCGGCGGTCGTTCGTTATACTAAAAGTAATACTATGAACAAACGAGGTGAGATGATGCAGCCGTTGAAAATTTCGCTGGAAACAGCGCAAAAGCTGGCCAAAGCGCTCGGCGTGCCGATCGAGCAGATCATGCATATGCCGCCGCACATTTTGGTGAACAAGCTGCTGGAATTGGAGAAAAAAGAAAAAGAAAACGACCCGTCTTAACCGTCTGGCCCTTGGCGGTAAAGCCGCCTCTGTACACCACACCGGCGCAAGCCACGTTCCCCCTTTTTTCGTTCCAGCAAGCCGCCAAACGGCAAAAAAGACGCCCCCGATTGCGGAGCGTCTTGCTGCTTTGGCTATCATTCGTTTTCCGTTACGATGCCTTATGCTCAAGCCGGAGCTTATCGGCCACCATGGCGATGAATTCCGAGTTTGTCGGCTTTGCCTTCGAGACGCTCACCGTATAGCCGAACAGCGAGGAAATCGATTCGAGGTTGCCGCGGCTCCAAGCGACTTCGATCGCATGGCGAATGGCGCGCTCGACGCGGCTGGCGGTCGTGTTGTATTTTTTCGCGATGTCCGGATAGAGCACTTTCGTGATGGAGCCGAGCAGTTCGATGTCGTGGTACACCATCGCGATCGCTTCGCGCAAGTACAGATAGCCTTTAATATGCGCCGGGACGCCGATTTCATGGATGATGCTCGTAATGCTCGCATCCAAATTTTTCGGTTTGTTGTCGCGCGCCTGGTAGGCAGAGCCGGTTTTTCTGACCATCGGCGCCGTTTTGCCATGAATCTGCCGAATGTGATGGACCAAATTCTCCATGTCGAACGGTTTTAAAATGAAGTAGGAAGCGCCGAGTTCCACTGCCTTTTTCGTGACATCCTCCTGGCCGAACGCCGTCAGCATAATGACGCTCGGCTGATGCTCACAACCTGCGCGGACTTTCTCAAGCACAGCCAACCCATCCAAGTGCGGCATAATGATGTCCAGAAGCAAAATATCCGGCCGCTTTTCCTCGAGCATATGAAGGCAGTCTTGGCCGTTATACGCCGTGCCAATCACCTCCATGTCCGGCTGACTCGAGATATATTCGTCAAGCAATGTCACCAATTCGCGGTTATCATCGGCAATGCACACCTTAATGCTCAAAACGATCGTCCTCCCCCACTTTTTCTTGCTATGTAACATTCCGTTAACGTACATTCGACAACAGCAGCAAAAAATCCTTTTATTTTTCAAAAAATAAAAATTATAACAAAAAACGAGCTCATTAGACAATATTCGTTTTCACCAGCGATGCGTTTGTCGAAAAATCTTTACAAATTTCATTTTAACGGATGTTTCACCAAATATCTATGCCAAACCGGCAAAATTTTTGCCGCCTTTTTTGAAAAATTTTTAATGGCAGCCTAACCAATATGGCGGGATCAATCAAGCCGCTCACAGCATTTCGAAACATTGGCCTTGGGATGATCAGGAAGAGATGAATGGTGACCAAATCATCACTCGTCATTTCACCAAATATACGCAAGAATCGAATGTTGGCTGCCGGGAAAAAGCGAGCCGACTTTGTCAGCTCGCTTTCTTTTGTTTGCCGTATAGATCGATGCCTGCCTCTTGCAGCATCCACTCAATGTGGACGCCATAGCCGGATGTCGGATCGTTCACGAAAACGTGCGTCACTGCGCCGACGAGTTTTCCATCCTGAATGATCGGACTGCCGCTCATCCCTTGGACGATGCCCCCTGTTTTCTTTAACAAGCGCGGGTCCGTGACGCGAATCACGAGGCCTTTGGTCGCCGGAAATTTCTGCGGAATGGTGCTGACAATTTCCACGTCAAACTGCTCGACTTTGTCGTTTTCCACCACTGTCAATATTTTTGCCGGTCCTTCTTTCACTTGGTTCGCCAAGGCAACCGGGATCGGTTTTGTGAACGGACCGTTCGGCAGTGGCTTTGTAAGCTTGCCAAAAATGCCAAACGGGCTGTTGGTGGTGATCGTGCCGATCACTTCTTCGCCGTCGGAAAAGCGGGCTAATTTTTCACCTGGATTGCCGCTCGTCCCTTTTTCGATCGATGTAACGGTCGAGCGCATAATTTGCCCGTTTTGCACGACAATCGGCTTTTTCGTATCCATGTCAGAGATGACATGGCCAAGTGCGCCATATGTTTTTGATTTGGGGTCGTAAAATGTCATCGTCCCGATGCCGGCGGCCGAATCGCGAATGTACAGGCCGATGCGGTACACATCGTCATGCCTGTCTCTCAGCGGAACGAGCTTCACCGTCATGGAGTGCTGATCGCGCAGAATTTTTAGATGAAGCGGTTTTCCCGTTTTGCCGGCCTCCTCGATGAAAGGGGAGAGGTCGCTCATGTTTTCGATTTTTTGGCCGTTAATGCCGATAATGATGTCGCCGACTTGAATGCCGGCTGCCTCTCCCGGCGATTTTTTCCCGTTTTCGGTTTCGACAAGGTGGTAACCGACGACAAGAACGCCGACGGTATTGAGCTTGACGCCGATCGATTGTCCGCCGGGAATGACTTTGAGCGTCGGCAGCACGTTGACATCCACTTGCTTGATCGGCATTCCGGCAACCTGCAACACCATCGTTTCATGTCCGCGGCGTTTCGCCTTTACAGACAGAGAACCGTTTTTTCGCTCAATATTGAGCGTTTCGGGAGCGTTTCGGTCATTGACGGCCGCTTGTACGGGAAGGGAAGCGGCAGGAAATTCAACCGCATCGCCTTCAAACAGGACAAGCTGCTTCGGAATTTGCCAATATTCCTTCATCGGTTTGGAAAAAGCGATGGCCGTCAATATACCAAGGAGAAGCACTCCTGCGACTTTTCGCGCCGTTTCTTTATTCAATGTCGTCCACTCTCCTCGCTCCCGCCTACACCATGCCAAAACGGTTACAGTTTTAATTTTGCCTGAACCGGGGAAAATATAATCGCCCTGCCGATAAAAAAGCTGCCCGGAATTGGATGGACTTGCATCCGGACAGCCGCGCGGCTTTTTGCTTATCTTTATGAAACACCGTAGTTCTCTTAAGGAAAGCGAGCGCCAAGTGAGAACAGGCAGGCGGAATCGGCCCGCTTTGAGAGGGATGCACCTCCCCTCGACGAACAGGGGAAACAGGAATCAATGTTTCATTTTCGCCGCCAGTTCCAACAGCTCTTTGGCATGCCGTTTCGTCAATTCCGTCATCTCGACGCCGGAAATCATCCGCCCGATTTCTTTCACTTTCTCCTCCTCATTGAGCTTCCTCACGACTGTTTTCGTCCGTTCCCCATCCGTCTCTTTGGCGATCAACAAGTGCGTGTCCGCCATCGCAGCGACTTGCGGCAGATGGGAAATGCAAAGCACTTGCGACTGGCTGGCGATGTGGTAAATTTTTTCCGCCATCGCCTGGGCGACGCGTCCGCTGACACCGGTGTCGACCTCATCAAAAACAATCGACGTCACTCCTTGATGTTTGGAAAAAATCGTTTTCAACGCCAGCATAATGCGCGACAGCTCGCCGCCGGAAGCGACTTTGACGAGCGGTTTTAACGGCTCGCCGACGTTCGTCGAAATGTAAAACTCGACGACATCGATGCCGTCTTCTTGGAACCTAACCGGCACGCCGTCGACCAAGGGGGCGTCAAGCGATCCTTCGCGCTTGGCAAATACGATGTCAAATTTCGTTTTGTCCATGTACAAGTCTTTCAGTTCTTGATGAATGCGCTCAATCAGGCGCTGGGCATATGTTTGCCGAACAGCGGTGACGTTTTTCGCCTCCGTAAGCAACTCGTCCGTCACCAGAGCGAGCTGCTGCTTAAGCTCATGCACATGCGTTTCGCGATTTTCGATTGTCTCGATTTCCTCGGCGATCGTCTCGGCATAGTGCAAAATATCGGCGATCGTCGCCCCGTATTTTCGTTTGAGCTGCCCGATTTCCGCGAGACGGCTTTCAATGGCATCGAGCCGCTCTGGGTCGTACTCCATCTCCTCAATTTGATCGCGCAGCTTGTACATGACTTCCTCGAGCAAATAGTAGCAGTTCGACGTCGTTTCATGCGCATCTTTGAGCGCTGCATCCATGCCTGCGACGTCATCGAGATGGCGCATCGCCTCCCCGATCGAATCAAGTCCGCGTCCCTCTCCGGAGAGGGCCTCATAACTTTTCTGCAGCGCGGTATAAATTTTTTGAAAATTGACGATGCGAACTTTTTCCTCCATCAGCCGCTCGTCCTCGCCCGGCTCGAGCGCCGCCTGTTCGATTTCGCGCAACTGAAACGTCAACAAATCAAGCCGGTGCGCCATTTGCTGTTCATTTTCGCTCAGCTTTTTCAATTTTTTTCCGAGCTCCTCATACCGCTCGTAGACGGCGCGGTAGCGAGCAAGCGCCTCTGCTGCCTCTAGGCCGCCGAACTCGTCTAAAAGCGGCAGATGGCGGGACGGATCCATCAGTTCTTGATGTTCATGCTGGCCGTGAATATCCACAAGCGTCGCCCCGATGTCGCGCAGCACCGCCGTCGTGACGAGCTTGCCGTTAATGCGGCAGACGCTTTTGCCGTTGGCGAAAATATCGCGGCGCAACACGATCATGCCGTCGCTGGCGTCGATGCCAACGTCTGCGCATTTTTGCCAGCATGGATGGCGGTCATCATCAAGCAAAAACAGCCCTTCGATTTCCGCCTTTTCCGCCCCAAAGCGGACAAATTCAGCGGAGCCGCGTCCGCCGATCAACAAATGAATCGCGTCGATGATGATCGATTTGCCGGCTCCCGTTTCGCCGGTTAACACCGTCAGCCCTTTGTCGAACGACAACGAGAGCGACTCGATAATGGCGAAATTTTTAATCGACAGCTCGGCGAGCATTTCACCACTCCTTGCCTGTCCGATTGATTCCACTTTTGATTATAGCACGTATGTTCGGATTTGCAAACGAGGACCGCCCTGTCGTTCCGTCCTTGAACGCAGAATGGGAGCTGGGCCGGTCCTCGCCTAGAGCATGGACAACAGCTGGTCGGACACTTTTTCCGCATCTTTCGGCGTCCGGCAAATGATCAGGCACGTATCGTCGCCGCAAATCGTACCGACGATTTCGTTCCAATCCAAATTGTCGAGCAAGACGCCGACGGCATGGGCGTTGCCCGGCAACGTCCGCAACACAAGCAAGTTGCCCGTTCCGTCAAGCTTCACAAACACATCAACAAGCGCCCGCTTCAGCTTTTGCAGCGGATTGAAGCGCTGGTCGGACGGAAGGCTGTACTTGTAGCGTCCGTTGGCCATCGGCACTTTGACGAGCTGCATTTCTTTAATGTCGCGCGAGACAGTCGCTTGGGTGACGTTAAAGCCAGCTTCTCTCAGCCGGTCGACAAGCTCGTCTTGCGTTTCAATGTCATGGTTCATAATGATTTCGCGAATTTTAATATGCCTTTGCCCTTTGTTCACACTGCGCCACCTCTTTGCTTGCAAAATGCCACGCTGTTGTTTCCCGCCTCTATTCGCCATGCCCCTCTGTCCTGTCGCCACGTAGATGGGCGTGCGCCTCACGTACGATATGTGCGATCGGCATCGTCAGACGGTTTTCCCCTTTGCGATTTTCTCCCGAATAAACGGCGTGAAGCAAAAACTCAATGTTGCCATCGCCGCCGGTAATCGGTGAATACGTTAAATGAAGAACATCGAACCCTTCCGCACAGGCGAATTGAATGATCGATTCGAGCACTTCCTCGTGAATGTTCGGGTCGCGAACAATCCCCTTTTTGCCGACCTTTTCCCTGCCGGCTTCAAACTGCGGCTTGACGAGCGCAATCACATCGCCGCCCGGCACCATGACCGTCTTGACGACCGGCAAAATGAGCCGCAGCGAAATAAACGAGACATCGATGACAGCTACTTCCGGCAGCCCTTTCGTAAACTGATCCGGCGTCACGTAGCGGAAGTTCGTCCGCTCCATCACAACGACGCGCTCGTCTTGACGCAGCTTCCAAGCAAGCTGGTTGTAGCCGACATCGACGGCATACGTCAGCTTCGCCCCATGCTGCAAGGCGCAGTCGGTGAAACCGCCGGTCGACGCGCCGATGTCAAGAACAATTTTATTTTCCACGCGAATATGAAACTCGCGCAACGCTTTTTCCAGTTTCAACCCACCGCGGCTGACGTACGGAAGCGGGTTGCCTTTCACCTCAAGCGGAATGTCAACCGGCACTTTTTCCCCGGGCTTATCGAGTCGAACGTCGTTTGAATAGACAAGCCCGGCCATGATCGCCCGCTTCGCCTTTTCTCGCGTTTCCGCCAGCCCTCGTTCGACAAGCAGCACATCGAGCCGTTCTTTTTTTTCCTTTCATGTCTCAAGCCCTTTTCTGTTTTCTTGGCACCATCGTTTTGATGCGGTCGATGATATGGGTCGACGTCAGCCCGATTTCATTGAGCAGCTCGCTGACGCTTCCATGTTCGATAAAGCGGTCCGGGATGCCCATCCGTTCGATGACCGCTCCGTGATAACCATGATCATGAGCAAACTCCAACACAGCACTGCCAAAGCCGCCTTGCAGCACCGCCTCTTCGACCGTTAAGATCGGCAGGCGGCTCTCAAGCAGTTCGTGAAGCATCGCCACGTCCATCGGCTTCAAAAAGCGAGCGTTGACGACTTTCACCGATATGCCGTCTTTCGCCAGCTCGTCGGCCGCCTTAAGCGCCATCGAAATCGTCGTGCCAAACGTCAAAATCGCCGCATCGCAGCCGTCGCGCAACACTTCCCACGTGCCGATTGGGATTTCTTTCAGCTCCTCATCAAGCGGTACGCCAAGCCCGTTGCCGCGCGGGAAACGCATGGCGATTGGCCCGTCGTCGTAGCGGATGGCGGTGTACACCATGTGCTGTCCTTCGTTTTCGTCTTTTGGCATCATCAACACCAAGTTCGGCACATGGCGCAAAAAGGCGATGTCAAACACCCCTTGGTGCGTTTCGCCGTCCGCCCCGACCAACCCAGCACGGTCAATGGCGAAAAAGACATTTAAGTTTTGCCGGCATACATCATGGACGACTTGGTCATAGGCGCGCTGCAAAAATGTCGAATAAATGGCCAAAAACGGTTTCATCCCTTGCGTCGCCAATCCAGCCGCAAGCGTTGTCGCATGCTGCTCGGCGATGCCAACATCAAACATCCGATCGGGGAACTCGCTTGCGAACCCTTCCAGCTTCGAGCCGACCGGCATCGCCGGCGTAATCGCGACGATGCGCGGGTCGGTGCGGGCGAGCCGGCGCACGGTTTCGCTGACAAGCGCGCTCCATGACGGACCTGCCTCTTTCGTTTTGACAAAAGCGCCGGTTTCGATTTTGTACGGCCCTGTGCCGTGCCATGTGCCGACTTTGTCGTTTTCCGCCGGACTGTACCCTTTTCCCTTCTTCGTGATGACATGGACAAGCACGGGGCCTTTCATCTTCTTCGCATAGCGCAAGTTCTCAAGCAAATCCTCAAAATCGTGGCCGTCGACCGGGCCTAAATACGTAAACCCGAGCTCTTCGAAAAACACGCCGGAGACAAGCAAATATTTCAAGCTGTCTTTCAGCCGCTCGGCCGTCGCCGCCAGCTTGCCGCCGACCGCTGGGATGCGCTTGAGCAGCAGCTCCAGTTCATCTTTCACCCACTGGTATTTGCCTGCGGTGCGCAACCGACCGAGGATGTTGTGCAACGCGCCGACGTTCGGGGCGATCGACATTTCATTGTCGTTTAAGATGACAATCATATCCGTTTTCTCATGCCCGATATGGTTGAGCGCCTCAAGCGCCATGCCGCCGGTGAGCGCCCCGTCGCCGATGATCGGCACGATGTATTCATCCGTCCCTTTCAAATCACGGGCGATCGCCATTCCCATCGCCGCCGACAGCGACGTCGAGCTATGGCCCGTTTCCCACACGTCATGCTCGCTTTCGCTCCGTTTCGGGAATCCGGACAGCCCTTTGTATTGGCGGAGCGTGTCGAACGCGGCGGCGCGTCCGGTCAAAATTTTATGCACGTATGACTGGTGTCCGACATCCCAAATGAGCTTGTCTTTTGGGCTGTCGAATTCGCGGTGGAGGGCGATCGTCAGCTCGACGACCCCTAAGTTCGGGCCGATATGTCCGCCTGTTTTCGACAACTTCTCAATTAAAAACCGCCGAATCTCGGCGCTTAACCGTTTCAGCTCAGGAATGGACATGTTTTTGACAACGCGCGGATGGTCAATTTTTGTCAAGTCCAACAAAGATCACTCGCTTTCATTCTGTCGTTCTCCGAGCCGTTTCTCCTCGTACAGGTAGTATTATTATACATGATCCGGCGCGAAAAATCGACTTTTCCCGCCAACGCAGCCCGTCACCACTAGGACGCGTTTTGTGGTGTATCTATAGAACTTGCGGCGGCCGCCCGGCGGAAAACAACCAAAAAAACAAGGCCGCCTCCGCCCCGAAGGAAAGCGAACAACGGGAACAAGAGGCGGCCGCCCCGCATCAGTGGTCGCGGACCGCGACAAGCTCGCAAATGTAGGCCAGCACCGCGTCATCGATTTTGGCTTGCTGCAAATGGCGCTTCGCGGCGTCAATGTGAAACGCCAGTTTCTCTTTAGCACCGCCTAGCGAAAGAAGCACCGGATATGTCGCCTTCTTGTTGTCGCGGTCGCTGCCGACTCGCTTGCCGATTTTTTCTTCCATTCCTTCAATGTCCAAAATATCGTCGCGAATTTGAAAGGCGAGGCCTAAATGTGCGGCGAACTCGTTGAGTTCGCGCGTCTGCCGACCATCGGCGCCGCCAAGCAGGGCGCCGGCGTGCACGCTGTATTGCAACATTTTCCCCGTCTTATGGCGGTGGATGTATTCCAGTTCCGCAAGCGCCAGCGTTTTTCCTTCCGCCTCCATATCAGCCGCCTGTCCAGCGACCATGCCTTCCGGGCCGGCCGCCTTCGCGAGCTGCTCGATGAGCTGCAGCCGGACGGAAGGCGGAACGCGGTCGTCATCAACCTCGGCGATCAATTGAAACGCATACGTAAGCAAGGCGTCCCCGGCCAAAATGGCCATCGCCTCGCCGAACACTTTATGGTTCGTCGGTTTGCCGCGCCGCAAATCATCGTTGTCCATGCTTGGCAAATCATCATGAATGAGCGAGTACGTATGGATCATTTCAATGGCGCAAGCGACTGGCAGACCGATCGCCGGGTCTTTGCCAAGCGCTTGGATGGTCGCCAGCAACAAAAGCGGGCGGATTCGTTTGCCGCCGGCCTCAAGCGAGTAGGCCATCGCCTTTTTCAGCGTCTCCGGCCCACGAAGCCGCGCCATATAGGAGGAAAGCGCCGCCTCGACGGCCCGTTTTTGTTCGTTGAGAAACTGTTCAACCGAAAGCTGCGCCACCCGTCACTCCTCCTCCGGCGAAAAAGGGACAAGCTCGCCGTCTTCACGCAGCATGTACTCCAACTGTTTCTCCACATGCTGCAATTTATCATGGCAAAGCTTGGACAGTTTCATGCCTTCTTGAAAAAAGGCGATCGCCTCCTCAAGCGGCACGTTCCCTTCCTCGAGCTTTTCGACGATTTCCTCCAGTTTTTTCATCGCTTCTTCAAACGTCATCTCTTTTTCTTCGCTCATACGTGTTTTTCCTCCACTCCCGTCACTTGACAATCGACTCGTCCGTCTTGAACTTGAATGGAAAGATGCTCGCCGATTCGAAGCTGGTTCGTTCGTTTCACGAGCTCGCCCTGCTCATTGTACACCAAGCTGTAGCCGCGCTCCATGATGCGAAGCGGACTGAGCGCCTCAAGCCGGGCGAGGTTGGAGCGAAAGCGGAACCGATGGCGCTCCACCGCGGTGCGCATCGCTTTTTCCAGCGCATTGGCGGCCGCCTTTTGCCGTTCTTTCATCCGCTCAAGCTCTGCAGCTGGATGGTGCCGCCATAGTCTCATGTCAAGCTCATGCAACCGCTGACGATGTTTGTCGACGAGCCGTTCGCGTTGGCGGCTAAGCCGCTCAAGCAACGCATCAAGCTGCTGTTCTTTTTGTTCATAGAGCCGCTTGGGATAGCGGAATGCGTAGGATCCTTGCAGCCGGCGAAGCTGCTCTTTATCAGCGGCAAGCTGCTCTTTCATGGCGCGGATGAGCCGCCATTTCCGCTCGGCGAGCCGCTCAGCGAGCTCCCCAACATGCGGCGCCGCCATCTCAGCTGCTGCCGTCGGCGTCGGCGCCCGCAAATCGGCGACAAAGTCGGCGATCGTAAAATCTGTTTCATGGCCGACAGCGGAAATAATCGGTATTTTTGAGGCGAAGATGGCGCGAGCGACGATTTCTTCATTGAACGCCCACAATTCTTCGATCGAGCCGCCGCCGCGGCCGACAATCAGCACATCAACCCCGCCGAACGAATTCGCCCGCTCGATGGCGCGCACGATGGAGGGCGCCGCCCCGTCCCCTTGAACGAGCGCTGGAAACAAAATGACTTTAGCGAGCGGATAGCGGCGGCGAATCGTCGTCATAATATCGCGCACCGCCGCTCCAGTCGGCGATGTAACGACGCCGATGCAGCGAGGGAAGGCTGGAAGCGGCTTTTTATGGACCGGCGAAAACAACCCTTCCGCCTCGAGCCGCTGCTTCAGCTGTTCGTAGGCTAGATAGAGGCTTCCGACACCTTCCGGCTGCATTTCTTTGACATAAAGCTGATAGTTGCCGTTCGGTTCATAGACGGAAATTTCCCCGCGCGCGAGCACGTTCATCCCATCTTCAGGGCGGAACGGCAAATGCTGGTTGTAGCCGGCGAACATGACGGCGGCAATGCGTCCTTGGCTGTCTTTCAACGTAAAATACATATGGCCGCGCGAATGCTGCTTAAAATTCGAAATCTCGCCCTTCACCCATAGATCGCGCAAATGCGGGTCGACATCGAACTTGCGTTTGATGTACTTCGTCAACGCCCCGACCGTCACATATTTCACTTCCACTGATCCTGCCCTCACTTTGCGGCCAGCTGCCGTGCCGCTTCAATCGTGTTGTGCAAGAGCATTGTAATCGTCATCGGCCCGACTCCACCCGGCACCGGCGTAATATAGCCAGCCACTTCTTTCACAGCGTCAAAATCGACATCGCCGCACAATTTGCCGTTCTCAAGCCGGTTGACGCCGACGTCGATGACGACCGCCCCGGGCTTGATGTGTTCCGGGCCGATGAGGCGCGCCTTGCCGACAGCGACGATCAAAATGTCCGCCTGCCGAGTGATGGCGGCCAAATCCGGTGTTTTCGAGTGAGTGTAGGTGACGGTGGCATGTTCGCGCAAAAACAGCTGGCCAACCGGTTTGCCGACGATGTTGCTTCGGCCGACGACGACGACGTGCTTGCCGGCGATGTCAATGCCGGCCGATTGCACCATCACTAAAATGCCATGCGGAGTGCACGGGAGAAACGCCCGTTGGCCGATCATCATTTTTCCGACATTGATCGGGTGAAACCCATCGACATCTTTTTCCGGTGCGATCGTTTCAATGACCGACCATTCGCAAATGTGATCCGGCAGCGGCAGCTGCACTAAAATGCCGTGCACCGCCGGATCGACGTTTAACTCGCGGATTTTCGCAAGCAGCGTCTCTTCGTCGATCGCCGCCGGAAACGTGTAAAGGAACGAGCGAATGCCGACCTCGGCGCACGCTTTTTGTTTTCCTTTTACATACGAATGCGACGCCGGATCGTCGCCGACTAGAATGACGGCCAGCCCCGCTCAACGCCATCCGCTTTCAACTGTGCGGCTTCATCCGCCAATGCGGTGCGAATCGTCCTCGCCATCTCCGTTCCGCTAATGATTTGTGCTGTCATCGTGTTTCGTTCCCCTCTCCTCGTTCATCGTTCAATATCAGCCCGCGATGCAGCCGGTTTTATTTTTGCAGCGCCGCCTTCACTTTCGAAAGCACGCCGTTGACAAAACTTCCGGATTTCCAATCGCCGAATTTTTTCGCCAGCTCGACCGCCTCATCGAGGCTGACGCTTACCGGCACATCATCGGCGTATTTCATCTCGTACGTCGCCATGCGCAAAATGGCGCGGTCAACGTTGGCGACGCGTTCAAGCGTCCATTTTTCCAAATTGGCGCGCAACAGCTCGTCAATCTCCTCCTGGTGCTCGACGACGCCAAAGACGAGCTGGCGCAAAAACGGGTCGATGTCGCCGCCGCCCGTGACATTGTGGAGCGCCTCGTCTGGTGGAATGCGTCCGACATCGATTTGAAACAGCGCCTGCAACGCCTTTTCCCGTGCTTCATGCCGCTTCATGGCGGTCCCCCTTTCCAAAAAACGAACATTCACAATGAAATCATATCATATTTTTCGGAAAAAGCCAGCCTTTTCCCACAAATCATTCGCGTTGCCGTTGGTTGCGCCATAACGGCCTCGTTCATTACAATAACAAACTTTGGCCAAAAAAACAAAAAGGCAGCCGCCGAAAAAGCAACTGCCTTGCGAGATCACTGTTCGATGACGCCTTGTTCCTGCTTGCCGCCCTCAAACTGGATGCCAACGATATGAACGTTCACTTCGCTCGCCTCGAGGCCGGTCATGTTCCAAAGCGCCTGGCGCACATTTTCCTGCACCTTTTTCGCCACGTTCGGAATCGATGCGCCAAACTGGACGAGGCAATAAAGATCGATGACGACGCCGTCGTCGCGCAAATCAACCTTGACGCCTTTGCCATGGTATTTCTTTCCAAACCGCTCGGCGACGCCGGCGGCAAAATTGCCGCGCATTTGCGCGATGCCGTCGACTTCTGACGCCGCGATGCCAGCGATCACCTCAATCACTTCCGGTGCAATTTCCACCTTGCCGAGCGCCGGGTATACTTGCTCTGTTTCAAAGACATGCTCAGACATAAGGCACCTCCTATTCCGCCTTCATAATATCATATAACTCCAAAAACTTCGTATTAAACTCACCGCTTTGAAATTTCTCATGCTCCATTAATTTTATGTGGAACGGAATCGTTGTATGAATGCCTTCGATGATAAACTCCGAAAGCGCCCGTCTCATGCGGGCGATCGCTTCCGCACGCGTCGGCGCATGAACGATCAATTTGGCGATCATCGAATCATAATACGGCGGGATCGTATAGCCTGGATAGGCGGCGGAATCGACGCGCACGCCCGGGCCGCCCGGCGGCAGGTACATGGCGATTTTCCCCGGCGACGGCATAAAGTTTTTCGCTGGATTTTCGGCGTTGATCCGGCACTCGATCGCCCAGCCGTTAAACGTGACGTCCTCTTGGGTGATCGACAGCTTTTCACCGGCGGCGATGCGGATTTGCTCCTTGACCAAATCGATGCCGGTGATCAGTTCCGTGACCGGATGCTCGACTTGAATGCGCGTATTCATCTCCATGAAGTAAAATTGTTTGTTCCGGTGGTCATAAATAAATTCAACCGTACCGGCGCCGGTGTAGTTGACCGCTTTCGCCGCCTTGACCGCCGCCTCGCCCATCTTCCGGCGCATCTCGTCGTCAATGGCCGGCGACGGCGCTTCCTCGACCAGTTTTTGCAGCCGGCGCTGGATCGAGCAGTCGCGCTCACCGAGATGAATCGTATTGCCGTACGAATCAGCGAGCACTTGAATTTCGACATGGCGGAAATCTTCGATATATTTTTCAATATAGACGCCTGGGTTGCCAAACGCCGTCGCCGCTTCCTGCTGGGTGATGTTGATACCTTTGACGAGCTCTTCTTCGTTGCGGGCGACGCGGATTCCTTTCCCGCCGCCGCCGGCCGTCGCTTTAATGATGACCGGATAGCCGATCTCTTCGGCAATCGCCCGCGCCTCATCAAGGCTTTCGATCACCCCGCGCGACCCAGGCACGATCGGCACCCCCGCCTCGCGCATCGTCTCGCGAGCGATGTCTTTCATGCCCATTTTTGCAATCGCTTCCGGACTTGGGCCGATAAATGTCACGTTGCATTCACGGCACAGCTCCGCGAACGCTTCATTTTCCGCCAAAAACCCGTAACCGGGATGGATGGCGTCACAGCCAGTCAGCGTGGCGACGCTCATAATGTTTGTGAAATTTAAATAGCTGTCTTTCGAAGCGGTCGGCCCGATGCAGTACGCCTCATCAGCCAGCTGCACGTGCAAGGCGTCGCGGTCGGCTTGCGAAAAGACAGCGACCGTCTCAATCCCAAGCTCGCGGCAGGCGCGGATGATGCGGACAGCGATTTCCCCGCGGTTCGCCACCAACACTTTTTTGATCATCGTCCGTTCTCTCCCTTATTCAGGCTTGACTAAAAACAACGGCTGGCCATATTCGACGAGCTGGCCGTTTTGCACCAACACCTCGACAATTTCGCCATCGACTTCCGCTTCAATTTCATTAAACAGCTTCATCGCCTCGATGATGCAAACGACCGTATCTTTTTTCACTTTGTCGCCCGGCTTCACATACGGCGGCTTGTCCGGCGCCGGCGCTGCGTAGAACGTGCCGACCATCGGCGAAGTAATTTGATGCAAGTTGCCTTCCACAGCCGGCTTTTCTTCTTTGACTACCGGCGTTTCCGCTTTCGGTGCCGGCGCTTCTGAGGCCGCTGCTTGAACGGGAGCAGCTGCCGAAGCCGGTTCGACCGCTGCCGGAGCGGCAGGCGCCGGCGGCGGTCGAACCGGCTTCGGCAGCTGCTCCCGTTCAAGCAGCGGCCTCAGAAGCGCCGGCACCGAAAGCGGAAACGCCGGTAGTCAAAGAAGA
>NZ_ATCO01000029.1:0-16738 GCF_000422025.1 Geobacillus sp. WSUCF1
CAATGTGCGTCCCGCCGATCGCCAAAGCCGGATTGGCTTCTTCTTGCTTCGAAACGCTCGTGATCCCCATTTTATGCAAATAGTCGATCGGATGGCGGGATCGAATTCTCATATACGTCCGAACGGCCGGAATGTTGAACGATTGCTGCAAGGCATAGCGCGCCGTGACGAGCCCGTGCGTTTTTCCGTCCGCGTTTTTCGGCGCATATGAACCGATCGAAAGCGGCAAGTCGGGAATGATCGTCGCCGGCTGGATGACGCCCATCTCCATCGCCGGCGCGTATACTAAGAGCGGTTTCATCGTTGACCCGTTGGACCGGTGCGCCTGGGTGGCGTGATTCAACTGCTCGCGCCCATAATCGCGTCCGCCGACGAAGCTGATGATTTTTCCCGTTTTGTTTTCGATGAGCATCGCCCCGACTTCGACCGGTTGGCGATGGGGGATCGTTTTCCCTGTTTTCTTGTCTTTGGTGTAATACACATTGTCGCTTCCGTAATACGGGTAGCGGGCAGCGATGCGCTGCATTTGTTCATAAATCTTTTTGTCGATCGTCGTATAAATCCGATATCCGCCTTGGCGCAGCGCTTTTTCCGCTTCGCCGAGATAGCGGCGGAAACGAGCGGGTTCGCGCTGCACTTCTTCCGGCTTATAACCGTCGCGCTTGGCGAACGTCTCGGCGAGCACCTCTTTCGCCCGCCGCTCAATCTCCATCGTCAAAAACGGATATTGTTCAAACGGCGACGGCTTCGGGGCGGCCAAATGCTTCGCCACATCATAGGAAAGCGCTTCCTTATACTGTTTTTCCGAGATGTAGCCGGCCCGTTTCATCCGGTAAAGCACCGTTTTCATCCGTTTCAATCCCGCCGAGAGGTCCGGTTTGACGCTGCCGTCAGCGGCAAACGGGGTGTAGACGAACGGGTTTTGCGGGAGCCCGGCCAAAAACGACGCTTGAGCGAGATTCAACTCTTTGGCGTTGACGCCAAAGACGCCTTGGGCCGCGGCTTGGATGCCGGCGATGTTGCGCCCTGAAGAATTGCGGCCGAACGGAACGACGTTTAAATACGCCTCTAAAATGTCTTCTTTGGAAAAAAATTTCTCCAGACGAAGCGAAAGCAGCATTTCTTTCGCCTTCCGCTCAAACGACACCTCGTTCGTCAACATCTGGTTTTTGACGAGCTGCTGCGTAAGCGTGCTCCCGCCGCTTTTGACCGGCGAGTTGGTCAGCTCTTGAAACACGGCGCGGATGACGGCCTTCGGAACGACGCCGTGATGTTCATAAAAATGTTCGTCTTCGGTCGCGATAATGGCTTGCACGACGTACGGAGACACGTCGGACAGGCGCACCGCCTCGCGGTCAAGGTCAGACCGGAACCGGCCTAAATATACACCGTTGGCAAAGTACATGTGGCTCGTTTCGCCGTAATGGTAAATCTCCTTTTTCATCTCGTCGGGAGAGGGAACGGGCATATCTTTGACCAAAAAGGCAAAATAGCCGGCGCCGGCGCCGATGGCAAAGCAGACAAGGCAGAGTGCGGCGACGAGCAAAATGAAGATGACGTTCCAAACCACATCGTATGTAAGGGAAAAATAATGCCACGCTTTTTCAAGAGAAATGGAAAGTTGGTTTCGCTTCATGCCAGCCCCCCTATGCGGCAAGTCATTATATATCAGTATACCATAGGAAGGGGAGGCATTGTGGAATTTTGCCGATTTTTCGCCGTTTGTGCGAAAAGCGTTAGGGTTGACAGCGAGTGCATCGCTATGGTAATAAGAATGTATATATTTCATATGAGAAAGCGATGATGGGAACAAGTAGCGGCTGTCTCCCTGGTGCAGAGAGCTGGCGGACGGTGCGAGCCAGTCCACAGGCAGGCGTGAATTACCTCCCTGAGCAGCGATGGCGAACGGTTTTGGCACCTAGTAGCCATCCGCCGGCCGGCGCCGTTACCCAAATGAGTGAGAAAGCACCATGCTTTCTAAGTAGGGTGGTACCGCGACGAACACTCGCCCCTTCATGACGGGCGGGTGTTTTCTTTTTCATGACATTCATAGAGAGGTGAAGGACATGGATTTGCTTGCGGAATTGCAATGGCGCGGGCTCGTCAACCAAACGACGGATGAAGACGGGTTGCGCAAGCTGTTGAATGAGGAGCGGGTGACGCTCTACTGCGGGTTTGACCCGACGGCGGACAGTTTGCATATCGGCAACTTGGCCGCCATTTTGACGCTGCGCCGCTTCCAGCAGGCGGGGCACCGGCCGATCGCCCTAGTCGGCGGAGCGACGGGGTTGATCGGTGACCCGAGCGGGAAAAAAAGCGAGCGCACGCTCAATGCCAAAGAAACCGTCGAGGCATGGAGCGCGCGTATTAAAGAACAGCTCGGCCGCTTTTTAGATTTTGAAGCGGACGGCAATCCGGCGAAAATCAAAAACAACTACGACTGGATCGGGCCGCTGGATGTCATTACGTTTTTGCGCGACGTCGGCAAGCATTTCAGCGTCAACTACATGATGGCGAAAGAGTCGGTTCAATCGCGCATCGAAACGGGCATTTCATTTACCGAGTTCAGCTATATGATGCTGCAGGCATACGATTTTCTCCGCCTGTACGAGACGGAAGGATGCCGCCTGCAAATCGGCGGGAGCGACCAATGGGGCAACATCACGGCAGGGCTTGAGCTTATTCGCAAAACGAAAGGCGAGGCGCGGGCGTTTGGCTTGACGATCCCGCTTGTGACGAAAGCGGACGGCACGAAATTCGGGAAAACGGAAAGCGGCACGATTTGGCTCGACAAAGAGAAAACGTCGCCGTACGAGTTTTACCAGTTTTGGATCAACACCGATGACCGCGATGTGATCCGTTACTTGAAGTACTTTACGTTCCTGTCGAAAGAGGAAATCGAAGCGCTTGAACAAGAGCTTCGTGAGGCCCCAGAGAAGCGGGCGGCCCAAAAGGCGCTTGCTGAGGAAGTGACAAAGCTCGTGCACGGCGAAGAGGCGCTCAGGCAAGCGATTCGCATTTCTGAAGCGCTCTTTAGCGGCGACATTGCCAATTTGACAGCGGCGGAAATTGAGCAAGGGTTCAAAGATGTGCCGTCATTCGTTCATGAAGGAGGCGACGTTCCGCTTGTCGAGCTGCTCGTTTCTGCCGGCATTTCGCCATCGAAGCGGCAAGCGCGCGAAGACATCCAAAACGGCGCCATTTACGTCAACGGCGAGCGCCTTCAAGACGTCGGAGCCATATTAACGGCTGAACACCGCCTTGAGGGGCGGTTTACGGTCATCCGCCGCGGGAAGAAAAAGTATTATTTGATTCGCTACGCCTAAGAAAAAAGATCCGAAATGCCGATGCATTTCGGATCTTTTTTGCGCCTTAACGCGAGTAGAACTCGACGATGAGCGCTTCGTTGATTTCCGCCGGCAGTTCGGAACGCTCCGGCAAGCGGGTGTACGTCCCTTCCATTTTTTCCGGATTGAACGTCAAGTAATCTGGAATGTAGTTGTTCGCTTCGAGCGCTTCTTTAATCACTTGCAAGTTGCGCGATTTTTCGCGAACGGCGATCGTTTGTCCCGGTTTGACGCGGTACGACGGGATGTTGACGCGGCTGCCGTCGACCAAAATGTGGCCGTGCGTCACGAGCTGGCGGGCTTGACGGCGCGTGCGGGCCAACCCTAAGCGATAGACGAGGTTGTCTAGGCGCGATTCTAACAAAATCATGAAGTTTTCGCCGTGTTTGCCCGGCATTTTGCCTGCTTCTTCAAACGTTTTGCGGAATTGGCGTTCGTTCACGCCGTACATATGGCGCAGCTTTTGTTTTTCTTGCAGCTGCAAGCCATATTCCGACAATTTCCGCCGTTGCCCTGGACCGTGTTGGCCAGGCGGATACGGACGTTTTTGCAATTCTTTCCCCGTGCCGCTCAATGAGATGCCAAGGCGGCGGGAAATTTTCCACATTGGGCCAGTATAACGAGCCATTCGTTGCTCCTCCTTACGCTTTTATTCCCGTAAAATAAAAGCAGATGTGCGCCAACAATTACGGCCATTTTGTTTTCATGCATCCTCGCTCTCGCAGCTAAGAGTTACGCGATGCACCTCGGCGGGCCGAGGAACAAAATGAACCATAAAGGTGGGCACAAAGGCTGCTATATTTTACACAAAGGCTATTATATGATTTTTAGAGGATAAAGTCAACATTTTGTTTTCCCTCTTCTCGATTTGTATGATATAATAAAAGATGCAATTTTTAGAAAAAAATTGTCATCCCATTCTCTCATTTGGAATGATGATGCCGGTTTGGGTGGAAAAGGCGATGAACAAGGAAGAAATGAAGCGGTATGAATCATTTAAACAAAAATTTTTCCACTGGTTTTTAGCGTTTCAGGACGATGGGCCGTTTTCGGCGGCGGCGGGCGAGTTGCTCGCGCTGCTAAAAGAAGAGCTGGCGCTCGAGCAAGCCGTTTTTTATTTGTACGACCCGGTGCGGGCTGCCTTTTATCCGGAAGCGGCCGCGGTTGGGACGCCGGACGCTGGGCCGATCGCGGCTGATGGAGAGCGGAAAGTCGCTGTTGTCGATGCCGGTGGGCCGCATATGGCGGCCCGGCTCTTTTTCATGCTTTCCGATGAGACGCCGGCGATGGTCGAGCTGATGTATCGAAAAGATGGCGGTTTTGACGAGCGGTTGTTGTGGGAGATCCGGACGGATTTGGCGCGATTGTTTCGGAAACTTAGCGCGGTGCTGCAAGGAGAGGGCGAAGAGAAACGGTATGGACAGCTGCATCACTTTGCCGCAAAAATTCATTCCTCGATGCATATCGATGTTGTGCTTGAAGAAATTATCCGCACGCTGCAAAACGTCTATCCATCATTCACCTACCACCTTCTGTTGTCGCATGACAACCATCTGCGCGGAAATTTGCCAATTAAAACGCTTGTATTGGATGAAAGGGAAAAACAGACGGCGGCGTTGCGGGCGTTTTTGACTGGACAAGTGCAATGCGAGGAGATGGAGGCGCCGCCGCGCTCGGTGCTGTACGCCCCGATTAAAGGGGTGCAGGCGGTGTATGGGGTGATTGAAATTATCGCCCCATACGCTGCGCCATTTCCAAAACGAGAGATTCATTTTATTTCGCTGCTGGCGAGCACGGCTGGAAGCGCGCTTGAGAACGCCAAGTTGTATGAACAGTCGCGCCGGCTTGTCGCCGATTTGCAGCTGATCAACGACACAATGCGCCAATTGAACGCCCGGCCGCGGCTTCATGAAGCCATTGAGTACATGGTATCGCAAATCCAACAATCGTTCGGCGCGGATGAAGTCGGTTTTTTCTTGTTTGCCGACGGCAAGCGGGAGCTTTTGCCAGGCAGCACGCCGTTTTTTTTTCGACCATCGGTCCGAGCCCTATATCGAATGGGTGGAAAAGCGGCGCCAAAGCGGAAATGACATTTTATTTGCCGGTGATGTATGCGTGTCCGCTTTCGGTTCGTTTCGTTCCATCATGGCGGCGCCGATGCAGCAAAACAAGGAAACGAAGGGACTGTGCATTGCGCTCGCCAGCGAGCCATACCGATTTACGTTTGAGATGTTTAAGCTCTTGGAATCCCTCGTTCAACATTCAACGCTGGCGTTTATGAACGCGATGCTGCGCGAAGAGCTCGAGAAGATGGTAGTCACCGATTATTTGACAAAGCTGCATACGCGCCGTTACTTGGACGAGGTGATCCAAACATCCATGGGATCCGATGCATCCGGGGCGCTCATTTTGTTTGACATTGACAACTTTAAGCAAATCAACGATGTGTACGGCCATCAAACGGGCGATGGGGTGCTCGTCCAAGTGGCTGAGACGGTGCGCGCCAACATTCGCGATGGCGATGTGGCGGCGCGTTGGGGCGGGGAAGAGCTGGCGGTGTATTTGCCGAAAGTGCCGCTGTCTGACGCCATTTCGATTGCCCGCCGCATCACAGAAAAAGTCAGAGAACAAACGATTCCGACGGTGACCGTTTCGTGCGGCGTGTCATGGTGGGAGCGCCAAGGCTGCGAGGATGCAAAACAGCTGTTCAAACGAGCCGACGCCGCGCTTTATATGGCGAAGGAGATGGGAAAAAACTGCATTTTTGTGCACGATGACGGTCATGTGTATAAGGTGTAAAAAAAGGAATCCGAGCAAGCGGATTCCTTCTTCGCGCTTGGTGCGCTTTTTTCGTCAGGCGGAAATGAGCACGCTGGCAAACTGCTCCAAGTAGCGGCGGTCGATGTCATCGAAGCGGTTTTTCACCGGGCTGTCGATGTCAAGAACGCCGATGACGCGGTCGTCTTTGATGAGCGGCACGACGATTTCCGATTGAGACGCCGCATCGCAGGCGATATGGCCCGGGAATTGGTGAACGTCTGGAACGACCACCGTCCGCCGTTTGGCGGCCGCCGTGCCGCACACCCCTTTGCCGAACGGAATGCGCACGCATGCCGGCAAGCCTTGGAACGGGCCAAGCACAAGCTCCTCGCCGTCTGCGAGATAAAAACCGACCCAATTGATGTCGGTGAAAAACTGGTTGAGCAAGGCGGCTGCGTTCGCCAAGTTGGCGATGAAGTTGGGTTCCCCGGAAATGAGCGATTTCAGCTGTTCGATGACGAGCGCGTAATTTTCTTCGCGTGTTCCGTTGTAAGCCATGGGACGAAACATAGAACTAGCCTCCTTTTTCATCATGGTTGGAGCAGGACTCTGGCCTCAACATCCAGCAGGATGCAAGCAGGGAAATGGCTGATTCGCCTATTTTATGACGGCTGCGGGCGGTTGTCAACCGAAAGCGCCTCGCGGTCCATCCTCTCCCGTCCTTGGTGCAAGTCGGCGGCGCGATGGGCGTCGGATCCGTAGACGATCGGGATGCCCCGCCGCCGCGCCTCGGCGATCACGCCGCCCGGCGGATACGGCTCAAGGCAGAGCGGTTTGGCGGCGCCGGCGCCGTTGTAGTCCAATTCATAGCCGAACTGCTTGATGTCATCGAGAATGGCAACAATCCACTCATCCATTGGTTCCAAGCATGGGAAACGGCGTTGGAACTTGCGCACAAGCGTCATATGGCCGATGCGTCTCGGTTTGTAGCGGCCAAGCTCCGTGCGGATCGATTGCCGCACCGTTTCGTAGTAGGCGCGGTGGACGCGTTCGACCGATCCGAACAAGCGGACGATGTCGGCGAACATATCTTCGCTGTAATCAAGGCATACATATTGCCCTTCGTGGGCCAAAAAGTGAACCGATAAAATGCTGTCGTCAAGCAGCGGGCCGACCTCGTCGAGCAGGCGGGTTGTTTCTTCCTCAAAGCCAGGAATAAAATCGACTTCGAGCCCGACACGGATGGCAATGTCGTTTCGGTAGCGGGCTTTCACCTCAGCGACGGCGTGCAAATAGCGCTCAAGCTGGCTAAGCTTCATCGAACAGTCCTGGTTGGGCGTTGGATCGATAAACCGCTCAGGAAGCGGGGCGTGCTCCGTAAAGGAAATGTCGGTATAGCCCAGTTCGATCGCGCGCTCTACATAGGCCTCAAGCGGATCTTGGCTTCCGTGCGGACAAAACGGCGTATGAATATGCCCGTCGCGCATGATCGATTTTCCTCCTTTCTCCCTTATGTATCATAGCAAAAATAGTGAAGATTCTTGTAAAAAAAATAAAAATTTTGGTCAAAAAATGTCGTTAACATGGTATCATAAAAACATTGAAAAACATATATTTTTGCCTTCTCCGCTATTTTCGTTTGTTCGATAGAAGTAGCTTGAATGCAAGGAGGGCATCAGCGGATGGGAATGGCATGGATCGTTCTGCTCCTCGGAGCGGGGGCAATCATATATAATCATGTGTACCGGAAGCGGATGTACCGGGAAATCGATCGGCTCGAGGAATGGAAAATCAACTTGATGAACCGGCCGGTGCCGGATGAGCTGGCGAAAGTGAAACAGCTGAATATGACAGGGGAGACGGAGCAGCTGTTTGAACGATGGCGCCAGCAATGGGACGACATTGTGGCAGTGAAGCTGCCGAATGTGGAAGAACAGCTGTTTGACGCGGAGCGGCTGCTCGACAAATACCGCTACCGGCAGGCGCGCCGGCTGCTTGGGCAGATCGCCGACGGATTGCGTCGTCTTGAGGAAGAAGTGCATGAAATCATTCATGAAGTGAATGAGTTGATCGGCAGCGAGGAACAAAGCCGGGCGGAGATCGAGGAGCTGCGTGCGGCTCACCGGGAAGCGAAAAAGGCGCTGCTTGCTTACCGTTATACGTTCGGTTCGGCTGCCGACTTGCTTGACGTCCGTTTAACGGAAGCGGAAAAGCAGTTTCAGCGGTTTGCCGAATTGACGGAAGCCGGCAACTATTTGGCGGCGCGCGATGTGGTTCTGACGTTGAAGGAAGAGCTCGGCCGGCTCACATCCATGATGGAAGAAATTCCTAAAATTCTTGGCGAATGCCAAACGTCGTTGCCAGCTCAGCTCGCTGAGTTGGCTGATGGCTATCGAGAGATGGAAGAGCGCGGATACATCCTTGACCATTTGCACATGGAGCGCACGCTTCAGGAAAAACGGGAAAAAATCGAGCAATGTCTGGCCATGATCCATGAGCTGCGCATCGAAGAAGCGAAGCAGATTGTCGCTGAGCTGAAAGAAGAGATCGACGCGCTCTACGATTTGCTCGAAAACGAAGTGCTCGCGCATCAATATGTGCAAACGGAAATGCCGCGCCTCAGCGGCATGCTTCAGGAGCTCGCCGCCGAGGCGAAGGAAACCGAGGCCGAGGCGCTGTTCGTCCAGCAAAGCTACCATTTGGCGCCAAGCGACCTCGAAAAGTACCGGAGCATCGAAAAGCAGCTGCACCAGTTGCAAAAGCGGTTTTTTCTCATTCAAGACCGCGTTGCCGAGGCGAAAACAGCGTATTCGCTCCTGAAAGAGGAGCTTGAGCAGCTTGTGTCTCAGATCGACCTCATGAAGGAAGAGCATGAACAGTTTCGAACGATGCTGCAGACGCTGCGCAAAGACGAATTGATCGCCCGCGAAAAGCTTGACGGCATGAGAAAAACATTGGCCGAGGCGCTCCGCCTTGTGCAAAAAAGCCGGCTGCCGGGGCTGCCTGAACCGTATGCGCTTGAATTGGCGGAAGCGAGACGCAGCTTGCAAGCCGTTGCCGCGCGTCTTGAAGAAAAGCCGCTTGACATGCCGGCGGTCGACCAAGCGTTGGAGGAGGCGAAAGCGGCTGTGGAACGGTTGTATGAGCGGACGGTGGAAATGATCGAACAGGCGACGCTGGCGGAGCGGACGATTCAATACGGCAACCGCTACCGCCGCCGCTATCCAGCGGTCCGCAAAGGGCTGGAAGAAGCCGAATTTTTATTTCGCCATTATGATTATGAGGAGGCGCTCCGGCAGGCGGTGGCGGCCGTTGAAGAAGTCGAGCCGGGCGCGTTTGACCGTGTGCAGAAATTATGGCAGGAGGATAACAGCCGCGAACAGTGATAAACCACCCGATCACGAGTATTGATTATCCATTATTTTACCTAAAAAACACAGAATCATATGGCTGAACACAAGCTTTTCTGCCTCTTCCCTCGAACAAGAACGCCGCCCGGAATATCTTGAATGAGGGGCTTCGTTTGCTGTCTTCGTAAGGCAGCCAAACCGTGGGACGCACGGGGATGGCTTGGCTGACAGCCTGCCGTGGGGCGGGTGTTCCCAAGAATCTCCCACCTCTAAGCGCAGGTGGGAGATTGTTCAATGGGTTTTTGGTGAATAATGTAAATGACGGTGTGTTTTCGTTGTCGATTGGCGCCTGTTTTGGTTAAGATGGACGATGTACAGCGATATTTTGCCGACAATGAGCGGAGGATGGAAGCGATGATTTATCTTGACAACAGTGCGACGACCAAACCATTTCCCGAGGTGATCGATTCGTTCGTCGCCGTCGCAACGAACTATTTTGCCAATCCGTCGTCGCTCCATGGGCTGGGCATGAAGGCGGAGCGGCTTTTGGCGCAGGCGCGTGAACAAATCGCCGCCATGCTGCGCGTTAAGCCGAACGAAATCGTTTTTACCTCCGGCGGAACGGAGGCGAACAATTTCGCCATCAAAGGGGTCGCCTGGCAATATCAGCGGCGCGGCCGGCATATCATTACGACGAAAATCGAGCATCCGTCTGTCGCTGAACCGTGCCGCCAGCTTGAGGAGCTTGGTTTTGAGGTGACGTACTTGCCGGTCGACCGCGAAGGAAGGGTATCGGTTGAGCAAGTGGAACGCGCGCTGCGCGACGATACGATTCTCGTGTCGGTCATGCACGTCAATAACGAAGTTGGCACGGTGCAGCCGATCGAAGAAATCGGCGCCCTCTTGTCCCGCTATCCGAAAACATTGTTTCACGTCGATCGGGTGCAAGGGATCAGCAAAGTGCCGCTCGACTTGAAGCAAGCCGGTGTCGATTTATGCACGATATCGGCGCATAAATTTCACGGATTGCGCGGCGCCGGCTTGCTTTACGTCCGTGAAGGCGTCCGCTTGGCGCCGTTGATTGCCGGCGGCGGGCAGGAGCGGCAGCTTCGGTCCGGAACGGAAAATGTCGCCGCCATCGTCGCGATGGCGAAGGCGCTTCGCTTGGCGCTCGAGCGCTACGAGCGGGACATCGGCCGGCTTCAAGCATTGAAAGACGAGTGGCTTGAAGCGCTCTTGGCGATTCCAGACATCGAGATCAACACGCCGCGCGATGGCGCCGCTCCTCATATCATCAACTTTTCGTTAAAGCGCGGCGTGAAGCCGGAAGTGTTTGTTCACGAACTGGAAAAAAGCGGAATCTACGTTTCGACGACGTCAGCCTGTTCATCGAAAAAAAAGGCGCCGAGCAAGACGCTTTTGGCCATGGGGCTTGGTGAAGACCGAGCCGAGCGCGGCATTCGCATCAGCTTGTCGTTTGACAACAGCCGGGAAGAAATCGCGCCGGCGGTGGCAGCGATCAAGCAGGCGATCAAAACATTAAGCGAGGTAACGGAATAAGATGATGAACTATGACCGCATTTTGATCCGCTACGGAGAAATGACGACGAAAGGAAAAAATCGGAACATCTTCGTCCGGCGTCTTAAAAACAACATTGCCCGCAAACTGCAGGCGTTCGAGCGGATTCAGATTGAATATATGCGCGACCGAATGTACATTTTATTAAACGGCGAGCCGCATGAACCGATCATCGAAAAGCTGAAAACCGTTTTTGGCATTCATTCGTTCAGCCTGGCGATGAAGTGCGAAAACGATCTGGACGCCATTAAGGAAACGGCGCTCGCCGCCGTCCGCCAGCTCCCATACAAAGGAAAAACGTTTAAAGTGAGCGCCCGCCGCGTCGACAAGCAGTTTCCGTATCGAAGCGACGAGCTGAACTACGAGGTGGGGGCGCATATTTTGCGGCATACGGATGGACTTACGGTCAACGTGCGCGAGCCGGATATTGACGTGCGCATTGAAGTGCGCCAAGACGGGACATATGTCACGTGCCGCGACATTTTCGGCGCCGGCGGCCTGCCGGTCGGAACGAGCGGCAAGGCGATGCTCATGCTCTCCGGCGGCATCGACAGCCCGGTTGCTGGTTATTTGGCGATGAAGCGCGGTTTGGAAATCGAGGCCGTCCACTTTTTCAGCCCGCCGTTTACAAGCGAACGGGCGAAGCAAAAAGTGATTGACCTCGTGCGCAAGTTGACGACATACGGCGGGAGAATCAAGCTTCACATCGTGCCGTTTACGGAAGTGCAGCAAGCCATTTATCAAGGAGTTCCGAACGAGTACTCGCTCATTTCCACTCGGCGGGCGATGCTTAGGATCACCGACGCGCTGCGCCGCCGCCAGCGGGCGTTGGCGATTGTCACAGGCGAAAGCCTCGGCCAAGTCGCGAGCCAGACGCTAGAAAGCATGTACGTGATCAATGAGGTGACCAATACCCCGATTTTGCGCCCGCTTGTTTCGATGGATAAACTTGAAATTATCGAGCTGGCGAAGCAAATCGGCACACATGATATTTCCATTCTTCCGTATGAAGACTGTTGCACCATTTTTACGCCAAGAGCGCCGAAAACGAAGCCAAAAAAAGAAAAAGTGTTCCATTATGAGAGCCAGCTCGACCTCGCTCCGCTTCTGGAAAAGGCAGTCAATGACACAGAAACGCTCGTCATTGATGAAGAAACAGGGCAGGGCGATGAGTTTGCCGAGCTGTTTTGAATCTCAAAATTTACCAAAAAGCATCGCTGCATATCGCCATCTGTTTTCACACATTCTATAGGTACAAGGAGGTGAAAACAGATGGCACGCAACAACAGCAATCAACTGCTTGTTCCGGGTGCGCAACAAGCGCTGGAGCAAATGAAATATGAGATCGCTCAAGAATTTGGCGTGAACTTAGGCGCTGACACGACTTCGCGCGCCAACGGTTCGGTCGGCGGCGAGATCACGAAACGTCTCGTAGCCATGGCGCAGCAACAATTGGGCGGCGCACGCCAATTCTAATTTCATAATGATGGCTTACGCGGCGGGGGCATTCCCCGCCGCTTTCATATGAGAAAAACGGTATTCAAAATAGAACGACTATTTTGTATAATAAAGATGCCGACCAAGGCGAAACAAGACAGAGGGGGAGAGGAACGATGAGGCGGGAAGACTTGATTGCTCCCGAGCGCTACAATTTAACATCGGAAATGGAACGGCATGCGGCCGCCGACCCGGACCGGATCGCGTTGAAATGGGAGAGCGAGCAAGGCGAAACGAAAGAGATTACATACGGCCGCTTGATGGCGCGCGCCAACCAAATTGGAAACGCTTTCTTATCGCATGGGCTCGAAAAAGGCGATAAAGTGCTCGTCATGATGCCGCGCCTCATTGAAACATACGAAGTGTATATAGGGGCGCTCAAAGCCGGGCTTGTCGTCATCCCAAGCTCGGAGATGCTGCGGACAAAGGATTTGCAATATCGGCTCGTCCATAGCGAAGCGAAAGCGGTTGTCGCTTATGCGCCGTATACGGACGAATTTGCGCCGATTGGCGGCATCGAACGTTTGACGAAGTTCGTCATCGGGGAACCCCGGGACGGATGGATTCCGCTTGAAGACGCCATGGCCAAAGAGAGCGAAACGCTCGAGGCGGCGGATACCTCGCGCGATGATATGGCGTTTTTGTCGTACACATCCGGCACGACCGGCAATCCGAAAGGGGTCGTCCATTGCCATGGTTGGGCGTACGCCCACTTGCGCACGGCTGCGAAAAACTGGCTGTGCATTGAAGAAGGCGACCTCGTTTGGGCGACGGCCGGACCGGGATGGCAAAAATGGATTTGGAGCCCGTTTTTATCGGTGCTCGGCTCGGGGGCGACCGGTTTCGTCTACTACGGCCGCTTTGAGCCGGAAACATATTTGCAGCTATTGGAAAAATACAACATCAATGTGCTGTGCTGCACGCCAACCGAGTATCGTTTGATGGCGAAAGTGCCGGACATCGGCCGCTATCATCTATCTCATTTGCACAGCGCCGTGTCCGCCGGAGAGCCGCTCAACCGCGAAGTGATCGACACGTTTGCCAAGCATTTCGGCGTCGAAGTGCGCGACGGCTACGGCCAGACAGAAAACACGCTGCTTGTCGGCGTCATGAAAGGAATGCCCATCAAGCCGGGTTCGATGGGGAAACCGACGCCAGGCAACCGCGTCGAAATTATCGATGAAAACGGCGAGCCGTGCCCGCCCGGACAAGTCGGCGACATCGCCGTCCATATCGAAACGCCGGCGCTGTTTAAGTATTATTACAAAGATCCGGAGCGGACAGCGATGCAGTTCCGCGGCGACTACTACATTACGGGAGACAAAGCGCGCAAAGACGAAGACGGCTATTTCTGGTTTGAAGGCCGCGGGGATGACATCATCATCAGCGCCGGCTATACGATCGGCCCGTTTGAAGTCGAAGACGCGCTTGTCAAGCACCCAGCCGTAAAAGAGTGCGCCGTCGTCGCCAGTCCGGATGAAGTGCGCGGCCATGTTGTCAAAGCGTTTGTCGTGCTGCGCGACGGGGTCGACAAAGACGATCCGTCTCTGATTCCGGCCCTGCAAGAACATGTGAAACAGTTGACGGCGCCGTACAAATACCCGCGCAAAATCGAGTTTGTCGACGATTTGCCGAAAACGGCGTCCGGAAAAATCCGCCGCGTCGAGCTGCGCGAGCGGGAAGCCCGCCTTGCCGGCCGGTCGTTGTAAGCAGAAAGAGCCGATTGAGCTGGCCGTTGCCAGAAGCGGAGCGATGTCCGCACAGCGGCCAAACAAGAGGGTGTCTCGTTGCGAGACACCCTCTTGCCGCATGCGCGTCGAACGGATTCGCCATTTTAGATCCGGTGTTTCGCCGGGAGAACAGACACACGCTTCACAAAAAGACGCGTTTCACTTTATCCCAGAACGAATTGTCTTTTAGGCGCACCGTTTTGACCACCCGGTCGCTTAAACGAATGTCAATCCGCTCAATATGCTGGATGCTGAGCGCTTCATTGTCGAGGCCGATGATTGGAAAATGGCTTGTTTCTTCCGACATTTTCAGCGTCAACGTCCGCGAGCCGCTCAAAATGAACGGCGAGCCGAGCGTCCGATAGCGGTTGCTGTTGAGCGAGGCGAGTTCGCTCACTTGAAAGCACGGCAAGAGCGGATCGACGACCGCTCCGTGCACCGATTTATTGTAGCCGGTGCTGCCGGTCGGCGTCGAAACGATGATGCCGTCGCCGCGGAACGTCTCGAAATGCAAGTCGTCGATGAAAACGTCGATCGCCATCGTTTTAATGATTTGCGAGCGGATCGAACATTCGTTTAAGCAGAAAAACGAAGCCGCGCCGTCGATCGTCACTTCGATGATTGGGTAGCGCCGCACTTCGAGTTTCCAATTTTTCGCCGCTTCCACCATATGATCGATGTCGTCAATATGGAAATCGCAGTAAAACCCGCGCGCCGGCAAGACGGACACGCCGACGTACAAACGGTCAGGAAGAAATCCCGTCTGCCGCACCGCCTGCAAAAACGCGCCGTCATCCCCGATGCTGACGATGATGTTCGCTTCCCGATAGTCGTCGACGACCACAAACGGACCGCGCTCTGCCAGCTCAATGAGCGGCTTCACCCGTTCGATGAGCTTGTCGTCGCGCTTATAAAAAAAAATAAAGACGGTTGCGTTCCATATCCATGTTTTGCGTCCTCCCGATGGCATCATCTAATCAATCGATGTACAATGAATATTGTACCACGTTTGCCAGGATTCTAAAAATATGGGCAGCCGATGCAGGGGGGAAGACGATGAATCGAAAACGATGGACCGCGTTGGCCATCGCCGCCGCCTTGTTTGTGATCTCGGTGCTTGTTCAAGCGGTTGGCGTTCTTTTGTCCGACAAGGCCGGCGGCTGGTCGGAAAGCTGGCTGGCGCTCATGGAGTCGCCATTTAGCGAAGAAGTCATCGCCGAGGGCGACCCGTTGAAAAAAATCGCTGTGTTGGAAGTGAACGGAGTTATTCAAGATGCGGGGGAAGCGGAGTCGCTTCTTTCCTCATCACAGTACAACCACCAAACGTTTTTGCAAATGATCAAACAGGCGAAAGAGGATCAAGACGTCAAAGCGATCATCTTGCGCATCAATTCGCCGGGCGGCGGTGTCGCGGAAAGCGCGGAAATTTACGATCAGCTGATGAAGCTGAAAAAGAAGACGAACAAGCCGATTTACGTATCGATGGGGGCCATGGCCGCCTCGGGCGGTTACTATATCGCGGCGGCCGGCGATAAAATTTTCGCCAGCCCGGAGACGATCACCGGCTCCATCGGCGTCATCATGCAAAGCGTCAACTATGAAGGGCTGGCAAAGAAGTACGGCGTGGAGCTTGTCACGATCAAAAGCGGGCCGTACAAAGACATCATGAATCCGGCGCGCAAAATGACCGAAGCGGAACGGGAGATTTTGCAGCAGCTGATCAATGATTCGTATGATGCGTTTGTTGATGTGGTAGCCAAAGGGAGAAAGCTGCCGGAAGACACGGTGCGCAAGCTGGCGGACGGCCGCATTTATGACGGGCGACAGGCGAAGGCGCTCCGCCTTGTCGACGAGTTCGGCTACTTGGATGACGCGATCGCTGCGCTCAAAAAAGAGCATCATTTAACCGGCGCTCAAGTCGTAAAATACGTGAACGATGCGCCGTGGAGCTCTCTCTTTGAGATGGTGTCGAACCGGATGAAGCCGGACAGCGAGGCGGCCGGGCTCATCCGCCTGTTGTCGCGCCCATCCTCGCCGCGGCTTATGTATTTATACGCCGAATAAAGGAGTGGAAACATGACGGACATGCAAATAACGGCGACGCTGGCGGATCATCTCCCGCCGGCAGAGCGCCCCCCTCTGCTACGGCGGCTTTTGGCTTCGTTTTTGGGCGTATTGCCTTGATGTCATTGTTGTCTCGAGCCTCAACCGGCTCATCGTTTGGCCGCTTTTTCGCCTGTTCGATTGGCCGCTTGCGCAGGACGGTTTGTTCGCGCCAGCGACGGTCGCGGCCGCCGTCGTCTTTTACACCTATTTCGTGTTGATGACGAAAGCGTTTGGGCAGACGCTTGGCAAAATGGTGTTCGGCTTAAAAGTGGTCGATGAGCGCGGCGAGCCGCTCACCTGGCTGACCGTGTTGTTTCGCGAAGTCGTCGGCAAATTCATCGCGAAAAAATTGCTGTTCATCGGTTTTTT
>NZ_ATCO01000030.1:0-26537 GCF_000422025.1 Geobacillus sp. WSUCF1
GCCTTATACTCTAACAGTTGACGGAACTGATAGAAAGCCCACGATACGGTTTCATATCGGTCATGGATCCATACACGTTCTGTTTTTTCACGAATGCCTGTTAAAAAGAGATGTGTGGTATAAAAAAGGAAAAATGATGTTTTGATTTTCTCTATCATAATCGTCTTTCTTTGTCAAGTACACTTTGTGGTGAAGAGCCAACAATTTTTAGTTCTGCCACCTAAAGTTTCATATTTTCATCATTGATCCTATATAAATCCAACTGGAAGTTTAACTTATAGGGGGCAAAAAAACAGACTCTCTGTTTTTTCGTTTCTTTCATTTTTTCCTATTCCAAAATGGAAAACCGCCCCCGTTCAATCGGAAGGCGGTTCATTCCGGCGGACAATGCGCATCGGGCAGCCGGCGACCATCGCCCCGGGCGGGACGTCTTGATGGACGACGGTGCCCGCGGCGACGACGGCGCGGTCGCCGATCACCACGCCGGGCAAAATGGTCGAGTTCGCGCCGATCATCACCTCATCGCCGATCACGACATCGCCGAGGCGGTATTCGTCAACCAAATATTCGTGGGCGAGAATCGTCGTGTTGTAGCCGATGACGCAGTTGCGGCCGATGTGAATTTTTTCTGGGAAGAGAATGTCCGGCATGACCATAAAGGCGAGCGCGGTTTGCTCGCCGATCTTCATGCCGAGAAACGTGCGGTACAGCCAGTTTTTCAGCGGCAAAAACGGCGTGTAGCGCCCGATTTGAATGATGATGACGTTTTTCAGCACTTTCCAAAACGATACGGTGCGATACAACTGCCAGAGCGAGTTCGCCCCTTGGACAGGGTGTTTCGTCGTTCGTCTCACCGGGAGGACGGCTCCTCCTTTCATTCGTTGATGCCGACAATGGCCAACAAGTCTCTCATTTTTTCCAGCATATAGTCCGGTTCATATTGTTCCAAATACTCGCGCCCTTTAATCGCCCAGGCGACGCCGGCTGTTTTCACTCCGGCGTTTTGGCCGGCCAAAATGTCGTGGTAGTTGTCCCCGACCATGAGCGCTTCGTCCGGCGTTGACTGCAACATGCCAAGCGCTTTGTGAATCGGCTCGGGATCGGGCTTTGGCCGCGTGACGTCATCGAGGCCGATGACGCACGAGAAAAACGGCGCCAGCCGCGTTTTTCTTAACCCCATCAGGGCGGTGTCGTGCATTTTCGTCGTCACAACGCCGAGGCGAAAGCCATGGCGGTGGAGCGTTTCGATTGTTTCATACACGGTGTCAAACTCGCGGATCAGTTCGTCATGGTGGGCGTGGTTGAACGTGCGATACGTCTTCACCATCTCCTCGACCCGTTCCGGATCGAGGGAGCTGAACGTCTCATACAGCGACGGGCCGATGAACGGCAGGACGTCCTCGCGCCCGTAGCGGCCCGGGTAGTACTTCTCCAGCGTATGCAAAAACGACTGGATGATGAGCTCATTCGTATCAATCAATGTGCCGTCAAGATCAAACAAAATCGTGCGAATCGTCATGAAGCGGCTTCCTTTCTCATGGGATGTTCAAAACGGCGCCAAACGAATGCCACCGCCATGGTCAACAGCACCGCCGTCACCAAGCGGATGAAAAGCAGCGGCCAAACAGAGATGCCAAGCGGAACGAAAATGAGCGTATCTTCGACGACTGCATGGCATGACACGAGAAAAATGAACGCCAGCGTTAAATCGCGCTTCGAGACGCCGTCTTCTTTCGCCGCCTGAATCATGACGCCCGCTCCGTACGCCAGACCGAACACAAAGCCGGCCGCGAGCGTGAGCGATGTGTTCGGGCTCATGCCCAGCATCTTGGTCGCCGGCGCCATCCAGCGCGAAACCGTCTCGATCCAGTGGCGTTCTTTTAAAATTTGAATGACCGTCATGAGCGGGATGACGATCGCGACGAGCTGCACAATGCCGGTAACCGCTTTTTTCAGCGCCGCCAAGATGATCTCTCCCCAACCGGACGGCGGGGCGGCTTCATGCGCGACAAACCCGTATCGGGCGATCTCCTGCCCCCCGTCCCAGAAATGGGCGATCAACAAACCTGACACGACAGCGAGCCCGACGCGCACGACGATCATGAGCCAGACGCTCATGCCGGTGCGCGAGGCGACCGATGACTCGACGATCAAGTTATGGGAAAAGGAAAGCATGACCGCGAGAATGAACACTTCTTTCACCGTCAACTCGATCGTCAGCATCGCCCCGATCGCCGCATACAGCCCGAGCAAGTTGCCGAGCACAAGCGGCACAGCCGCATCGCCGGATAAGCCAAACCATTTCATGAACGGCGTGACAAAGTCAATGAGCCACGAAAACAGCGGCGTCGGCTGCAACAGCGCTAAAATGAGCGTCACTGGAAAAATAATTTTCCCAAGCGCCCACGCGGTCTTCAGCCCGGCGAGCACGCCGCGCTGCAACATTCCTGTCATGTTCTCCTCTCTCCTTTGCTTGCCTTCATGCCGCGGTGCGATGAAACCTCAATTCTCTGGATGCCGCGCACAAGCATCTTTTTAATTCGCCCCAGGCCAACCTAAAAAAGAGGGAATGCGGCTCCCAACACGGTTGTTCCCATTAAGAAGCGCGGCGGCGAAGCAGCTTCATTCATCGTGGTTTCCCGCAAACCGAACAAGTCCGCAGCGTTTCGCCGCCTCTAACGGCTATTCATCCCGATAGCGCGCGTCCGCCCAGCCTTTCGCCCGGCGCGCGATCCAAAGCGCTACGGACAAAACAATGAGCGTCACAGACATTACTTGCGCCGCACGCAGGCTGCCGGCCAGCATCAAGCTGTCGGTGCGCATCCCTTCAATCCAAAAGCGGCCGACGGAATACCAAATCAAATACGACAAAAACAGCTCGCCGCGCCGCAAATTGACGCGCCGAAGCCAAAGCAAAAGACAAAAACCGGCCAAATTCCAAAGCGATTCATACAAAAACGTCGGATGCCAATAGCGGCCGCCAATGTACATTTGGTTGATGATCCAATCCGGCAAATGCAAATTTTCAAGAAACTGGCGCGACACAGGGCCGCCGTGCGCCTCTTGGTTCATAAAATTGCCCCAGCGCCCGATCGCCTGGCCTAAAATGATGCTTGGTGCGGCAATATCAGCGAGCTTCCAAAACGACAGCCCACGCACGCGGGCAAACACGACGCCCGTCGCCACCGCGCCAATCAAACCGCCGTGAATGGCGAGGCCGCCTTGCCAAACTTTTGGAATCTCTGACAAATGCTTTGAATAATAGTGCCATTCAAACAGCACGTAGTACGCCCGTGCGCACACAATGGCGATCGGCACGGCGAACAGCACCAAATCGACAAACGTCTCTTTCGGCAAGCCGCGCCGCACCGCTTCGCGCGTCGCAAGCCACAAGCCGATCAAAACGCCCGTGCCGATAATGACGCCGTACCAATAAATCGTAATCGGGCCAAGGTGCAAAAACACGCGGTCAAGCGGCTGAATCGTCGATTCCATCGTTTACCACCTCCTATGCTTCATGCCCAAACGAGATCCATTCCTTTGACGCAAGAAACGCCGCCGATCAGTCGTAATCGTGCGCGCCGTCTTCGATGGCGTCGCTCAAGCGCGCCGAAAACTCCTCGGCCGCATTGACCCCCATCCGTTTCAGCCGGAAGTTCATCGCCGCCACTTCGACGATGACCGCCAAGTTGCGGCCCGGACGAACCGGAATCGTCAGTTTCGGCAATTCGGTATCCAAAATTTTCACTTTCTCTTCTTCCAACCCGAGCCGATCGTACTGCTTCTCCGGATCCCAAAGCTCCAAGTCGACGACGAGCGAAATGCGCTTATGCGTCCGCACCGCCCCTGCGCCGAACAGCGTCATCATATTAATAATGCCGAGGCCGCGAATTTCAAGCAGATGCTCGATCAGCTCCGGCGCGCTGCCGACGAGCGTATCTTCATCTTCTTGGCGGATTTCCACACAGTCGTCGGCGACCAACCGATGGCCGCGTTTGACGAGCTCGAGCGCCGTTTCGCTTTTGCCGACGCCGCTTTTGCCCGTGATCAACACCCCGACGCCGTACACATCGACAAGCACCCCGTGCACCGCGGTGGTGGGGGCGAGCTTGCTTTCCAAATAGTTTGTCAATCGGCTCGACAGGCGGGTCGTTTTCATCGTCGAGCGCATGACCGGCACCGACTGGCGCTCCGACGCTTCGATCAGCTCCGGCGGCACCTCAAGTCCACGCGAGACGATGATCCCCGGCGTAATGTCGGTGCAAAGCCGTTCCATCCGAGACTTTTTTTCTTCCGGCGTCAACGTTTCATAAAACGACAGCTCCGTCCGTCCGAGCAACTGCAGACGCTCCGCCGGGTAATAGGCGAAATAGCCGGCCATTTCAATCCCCGGCCGCGACAAATCGCTTGTCGTAATCGGGCGGTAAATGCCCTCCGCGCCGCTGACGAGCTCGAGCTGGAACTGTTCAATGATGTCTTTCGTCCGCACTTTTGGCATACGTCGCCTTTCTCCCCTTTCTTCATCTTTTTCCATTGTAACACGTTTCGTTCCGCCATTGAATGGAAAACATCGGGGAAAACAAAACAGACGGCTCCCCCCGTCCCGATCAAGCCAAACACATCAAACCGAAACGATCTTCACCGCATCGTTTCTCCCATTGCAACCCCTTGCCGCATTCGCCATCTTTTCACACGATCACGGAAAACCATGGCGCCACCGGCCTTCCAATGGATCACGCCCCCGTTACGACCGGTTGCGCAGCGGCTCGATAATCGCTTTTTGCACAAGCAAATGGAAAAACGACAAGACGATCGACGCAAGCAGCGCGGTGCCAAAGCCGCCGATTTGGAACGCATCCCCCATCAGCGCGGCGGTCATCATGAGCGTGATGGCGTTAATGACAAACAAAAACAATCCAAGCGTCAACACCGTCACCGGCAGCGTCAACAAGATGAGCACCGGGCGCACGACGGCGTTGAGCACCGCCAAAATGACGCTCGCCAAAAACGCCGCGCCGACGCCGCTGAAATGAATATCGTCAAAATAGCCGTCGATCGCCATGAGCAACACCGTATTGATCAACACACCGATCAACCAATTGAGCATCCCATCACCATCTTTATTCGAGTCTCGCGCCCGCCGGCCAATGCCTTTTTACAGGCTTCATGCGGCGCTGTTCGCTGCTCGCGCGGCATCGCTGGCAAACGGACGCTTTCTCTTATTTTAACACTTGAATCCCTTTTACGACATTCCAAACGATGACAACGAGGTTCACCGCTCCAGCAACAAGGAATCCAAGCCAGACGAGCCCGCCGCCAAAAAGAAACGATTCCCCACTCCAATGGCCAAACAACACCGGCGACGCGGCCAACGCAATGAACAAGAGGATCGTAACGGCCGGAATCAAATGCGACACGAGCGACCGCTTCGCATGGCGTTTGACTTCAAGATCTTCGACAACAAAATAGACGACAATCGGCAAAATGAACGGCGCAAAAAAGACGCTGAAATAACAAAGCGCGGATAACACTTTGTTCGTCGACAATCGGCAATCCCCTTTCCAAGTTTCCTTTACCTGTATATACGACGGCCGCTAGGAAAAGTTTCCTGCCGACGGCAAAAAAAGGCGGCGGCCGCCGGTGTCCCAAGCGGCGGACAAAGCCGCAAAGGCCTTTACGCCTTCACCGCTTCATATTGCGCCTGCATGCGCGCCCGGTCGCGCTCGAGAATCGGTTTTAAGTAGCGGCCGGTGTGCGACTCCTTCACCTCGGCCACCTCTTCCGGCGTGCCGACGGCGACGATTTGTCCGCCGCGGTCGCCGCCTTCCGGACCTAAGTCAATGATATAGTCCGCGGTTTTGATGACGTCCAAGTTATGTTCAATGACAAGCACGGTATCGCCGTTGTCGACGAGCCGGTGGAGCACGTCAAGCAGCCGGGCGATGTCATCGACATGAAGCCCGGTCGTCGGCTCGTCCAAAATGTAGAGCGTCCGGCCGTTGGAGCGGCGGTGAAGCTCAGCGGCGAGCTTGACGCGCTGCGCCTCGCCGCCCGAGAGCGTCGTCGCCGGCTGGCCGAGCTTCATATAACCGAGCCCGACGTCATAGAGCGTCTCGAGCTTGCGTTTGATTTTCGGGATCGAGGCGAAAAAGTCGAGCGCATCTTCGACCGTCATGTCGAGCACCTCGGCGATGTTTTTTCCTTTATACGTCACCTCGAGCGTCTCGCGGTTGTACCGTTTGCCGTGGCACACTTCGCACGGGACGTACACGTCCGGCAAAAAGTGCATCTCAATTTTGATGATGCCATCGCCATGGCACGCCTCGCAGCGCCCGCCTTTGACATTGAAGCTGAACCGCCCTTTTTTGTAGCCGCGCACTTTCGCTTCGTTCGTCGAGGCAAACACGTCGCGGATGTCGTCAAACACCCCGGTGTACGTCGCCGGGTTCGAGCGTGGCGTGCGGCCGATCGGCGACTGGTCGATGTCAATGACTTTATCGAGATGCTCCAGCCCGCGGATGCCGCGATGTTCGCCCGGTTTCGCCTTCGCCCGGTGCAGCTTTTGCGCCAGCGCCTTATACAACACTTCGTTCACGAGCGTGCTTTTGCCCGAGCCCGACACCCCGGTGACAGCGACAAACGTGCCGAGCGGGATTTTCACCGATACGTTTTTCAAGTTATGCTCGCGCGCGCCGACGACCTCAAGCCAACGTCCGTCCGGACGGCGACGCTCGGCCGGAATCGGGATGAATTTTTTCCCCGATAAATACTGGCCGGTGAGCGAGTTCGGGTCGTTCATCACTTCTTCCGGCGTGCCGGCGGCGACGACCTCGCCGCCGTGGATGCCCGCCCCCGGACCAATGTCAATCAAATAGTCCGCGGCCAGCATGGTATCCTCGTCGTGCTCCACCACAATGAGCGTATTGCCGAGGTCGCGCATGCTTTTCAACGTCGCGATCAGCCGGTCGTTGTCGCGCTGATGAAGCCCGATCGACGGCTCGTCGAGCACATACAGCACCCCCGTCAGCCGCGAGCCGATTTGCGTCGCCAAGCGGATGCGCTGCGCCTCGCCGCCGGAGAGCGTTCCTGCCGAGCGGCTGAGCGTCAAATAGTCGAGGCCGACGTTTTGCAAAAAGCCGAGCCGGTCGCGAATTTCACGCAAAATAAGGCGGGCGATTTGCGCTTCTTTTTCGGTCAGCTCGAGCCCGTCAAAAAAGGCGAGCGCCTCGGTCACCGACATGGCGGTGACCTCGCCGATATGCTTGCCGCCGACAAGGACGGCCAGGCTTTCTTTTTTCAGCCGGTAGCCTTGGCATGTCGGACATGGTTGTTCCGCCATATACTTTTCCATCTGCTCACGGATGTAGTCCGAGCTCGTCTCGCGATAGCGGCGTTCGACGTTCGGAATGACGCCTTCAAATGCGATGTATTGTTCGCGCACTTGCCCGAAATCATTCGTATAGCGGAAATAAATCGGCTCTCCGCCGCTGCCGTACAAAATTTTATCGAGCTGCTCTTTCGGCAAATCCTTCACCGGCACGTCCATCGGGATGCCGTAATGGCGGCACACGGCTTCGAGCAGCTGCGGGTAATATTGCGAGCTTTGCGGCTCCCACGGAGCGATGGCGTGTTCTTTTAACGTCAGCTCATCGTTCGGGATGACCAAATCGAGATCCACTTCGAGCTTCGCCCCGAGCCCGTCGCAGTCCGGGCAGGCGCCGAATGGACTGTTGAACGAAAACAGACGCGGTTCAAGCTCCCCGATCGAAAAGCCGCAGTACGGACAAGCGTGCTTTTCGCTGAACAAGAGCTCCCCCTCGCCGATCACGTCAACGACAACTTTGCCGTCGGCGAGCTTCAGCGCCGTCTCAAGCGAATCGGCAAGCCTTGATGCGATGCCGTCTTTGATGATGATGCGGTCGACGACGACATCAATCGAATGTTTTTTTGTTTTTTTTCAAGCTCAATGTCCTCCGTCAACTCGCGCATCTCGCCGTCAATGCGGACGCGCACATACCCTTGTTTGCGAATATCCTCCAATGTCTTGGCGTGCGTCCCTTTTTTTCCCGAGACGATCGGCGCCAAAATTTGCATTTTCGTCCGCTCCGGGTAAGCGAGCAGCCGGTCGACCATTTGCTCGATCGTCTGCGATTGGATTTCAATGCCGTGCGTCGGGCAAATGGGGCGGCCGATGCGGGCGAATAGAAGCCGCAAGTAGTCGTAAATTTCCGTCACCGTGCCGACGGTTGAGCGCGGGTTGCGGCTCGTCGTTTTTTGATCGATCGAAATGGCCGGCGACAAGCCTTCAATCGCATCGACGTCCGGTTTTTCCATCTGCCCTAAAAACTGGCGGGCATACGCCGACAGCGATTCGACGTAGCGCCGCTGGCCTTCCGCGTAAATCGTATCAAACGCCAGCGACGACTTCCCCGACCCGGACAGCCCGGTCAAGACGACGAGCTTGCCGCGCGGGATTTCGACGTCAATGTTTTTCAAGTTGTGGGCGCGCGCCCCTTTGACGATAATTTTATCCATTCCGTTCACCCGGCCATCACCCTTCCGCTTTCAATTCGAAAATGATATCGCGCAGCTGGGCGGCCCGCTCGAAGTCGAGCGCTTTGGCCGCCTCTTTCATTTCCGCTTCGAGCTTTCGAATCAGCTCTTCCCGCTCTTGTTTCGTCATCGCTGCCGCCGGCTTTGCCTCGTACATCTCCGTCTCTTCCGCCGCATACGTCGCGCGGATGACGTCGCGAATCTCCTTTTTCACCGTGCGCGGCACGATGCCGTGCTTTCGGTTGTACTCTTCTTGAATCGCGCGGCGCCGCTTCGTCTCTTGAATGGCGATTTCCATCGATTTCGTCACTGTATCGGCGTACATGATCACATGGCCGTTCGCGTTGCGCGCCGCCCGGCCGATCGTCTGGATGAGCGAGCGCTCCGAGCGCAAAAACCCTTCTTTGTCGGCGTCCAAAATGGCGACAAGCGACACTTCTGGGATGTCGAGCCCTTCGCGAAGCAAGTTGATGCCGACCAGTACATCGTATTTGCCGAGCCGCAAATCGCGGATGATTTCAATGCGCTCGAGCGTCTTAATTTCCGAATGCAAATACGCCACCTTGATCCCCGCTTCTTTCAAATAATCGGTCAAATCCTCCGCCATCTTTTTCGTCAGCGTCGTCACCAACGTCCGCTCGTTCCGCTCGACGCGCTCATGAATTTCGCCGATCAAATCGTCGATTTGCCCTTTCGTCGGGCGGACGTCGATCGTTGGGTCGAGAAGCCCGGTCGGGCGGATGATTTGTTCGACAACGCCCGGGCTGTGTTCAAGCTCGTACGGCCCTGGCGTCGCCGAGACGTAAATAATTTGATTGATTTTTTGCTCGAACTCTTCAAACGTGAGCGGCCGGTTGTCAAGCGCCGACGGCAGGCGGAAGCCGTGGTCGACGAGCACTTGCTTGCGCGCCCGGTCGCCGTTGTACATGCCGCGCAACTGCGGCAAGGTGACGTGCGACTCATCAACGATGATCAAAAAATCGTCCGGAAAATAGTCAAGCAAGGTGTACGGCGTCGAGCCCGGCGGCCGCAGCGCCAAATGGCGCGAGTAGTTTTCGATGCCGGAACAAAAGCCCATCTCGCGCATCATTTCAAGATCATAGCGCGTCCGCTGCTCGAGCCGCTGCGCCTCCAAAAGCTTCCCTTGCGCACGCAGTTCGGCGAGCCGCTCCTCGAGCTCTTGTTCGATGTTTTGAATGGCGAGCCGCATTTTCTCCTCGCGCGTCACGAAGTGCGACGCCGGAAAAATGGCGACGTGCTCCCGCTCGCCGAGCACCTCGCCGGTCAAGGCGTCCACCTCGCGGATGCGGTCGATTTCATCGCCGAAAAATTCGACGCGAATGCAATGTTCATCGCGCGACGCGGGGAAAATTTCGACGACATCGCCGCGGACGCGGAACGTGCCGCGGCGAAAATCGATGTCATTGCGGTCGTATTGGATGTCAACGAGCCGCCGCAGCAACGCGTTGCGCTCGATTTCCATCCCGACGCGCAATGAAACGACGAGCTCCCGGTATTCTTCCGGCGACCCTAAACCGTAAATGCACGACACGCTCGCAACGATAATCACGTCCCGGCGCTCAAACAAGGCTGATGTCGCCGAGTGCCGCAATTTGTCGATTTCATCGTTGATTTTCGCGTCTTTTTCAATGTACGTATCCGTCTGCGGCACATACGCTTCCGGCTGATAGTAATCGTAATAGCTGACAAAATATTCGACGGCGTTGTGCGGGAAAAACTCTTTCAGCTCGCTGTACAATTGACCGGCGAGCGTTTTGTTGTGGGCGATGACAAGCGTCGGTTTGTTGACTTGGGCGATCACGTTCGAGATCGTAAACGTTTTGCCCGTCCCCGTCGCCCCAAGCAGCGTTTGATGTTTCACACCCCGCTGCAAGCCGTCCACAAGCTTGGCGATCGCCTGCGGCTGATCGCCTTGCGGTTCGTATGGCGACACTAATTGAAAACGGCCCTCCACCGTTTCGCCTCCTCCTTCGTACCATCTTTCCCCATTGTATCACATCGTGATGATCCATGCATCAAAAATGCGAACTCATATTCGCACCATTCTGCACAGCATTTTCCATTCCCCTAACGCGAAAAAGCGGACCCATTCATGCCCAAGGTCCGCGTCTTCGCTCCGTTCCGTTTCGACAATCCGAGGTTCAGCCGACGATGCCTTTTTCCAAAAACAGACGGTTGAACCGACAACGCCGCTTCATTTTTGCTTCAGATGGTCGAGCATGCGGCCGGCCCAAAGAAAGCCGGCGATCGTCGATGCAATGTCAGCGACGATTTCATGCAGCTCATCCGTATAGCCTTTCAAGTAGGAAGCGACAAGCAGCGCCGTCGTCAACAGCACAGCAATGTACCGATTGTACGTCACCCGCGCAAACAACAGCACCAATAAGCACGGAATGATGAGTGCCGCCAAAAACCACATGATCCATTCTCCTTTACGAAACAGCTTCAGACGCTGATGCGTTCCGATCACGGACGAACAGCAGCCCGAGTTCATGATGCTCATCCTCATAGAGCGCCCCTTGGACGAAACGGACTTCGCCGTTATGTCCGACGACATCCAACTTGCAGAACGCGCGGTTGCGTTGGAGCGCCTCGTAAAACTCGGTTTCGGTCCGCACCGGGGCGCCGTTTGTTTTGATGATGACTTCTCCGATCGAAAGCCCCATTTTTTCCGCTTTCGAGCCAGGAAGCACGCCGACAATCACTAAGCCGTGCGGATGGCGGGCAAAGCGGGGCGGACGGGCGCGGTCGGCGCGATGCCCGGAAAACGCGATCCATTCACGGCCGATGATGGCCATAGCCCCCGCCGCCACCGCCAACGGTGGATACCATAGGCCGGAAGCAGCCAATAGGGCGACAACGAACGCCAGCCGAACAACAAGCCGCCCCTCCGCGCGCGCCGCTTCCGCCGGCAGCATGTGCTGGCGGCGCTGGGAAAAGCCGAGAAGAAACGGCACGAGCCAAAATGAATAGCCGTCTCCCGGCGAAACGAGCGGCCACCAGGAAGCCGGAGGCAGCGCGCCGCCTGATACGGGCAGCACAACCGGCACAAACCAAAGACGCTGCGTCCATTGCAAGCCGACCGTCATCCCTCGCTTGCTTTTCGCAAGCTGCGGCGAGGCCGCCTCGTTTCGCGTGCGAATGATGAGCCATCCTTCCGAAAACAAAAGCAACGCAAGCCACACCGCCAAAGCCGGCGCCGCCGTCATGCCATCGGGAAGCCAGCGGGACAACGCGCCGCTTCGCTCCGCCAAGCCGAACGCGAGAAGTGCGCCGCCTGCCGTATACGCCGCTGACAACAACCGCGCTTCCATCGTCAAACTCAAGAGCACCGTCAGCACCGTCACCGCCCAAACCGCTTCCTGCGGCACCGCGATCCCGATGCCGACGGCCGCCGCCGACAACACCAGCCCAACCGTCCATCCTTTTGTCCAAAGCCCGCGCCACTCTTGCCATAGGCTGTAGACGCGCACATGAAAATCGCGGCGCTCCCGCTTCACCCGCCGCCAACCGACGGCCAAAGCGAGCGCGGCGCCATAATAAAGAAGCGGCTGCCGCCAAACCGACGCGACGCCCTCAAGCCATTCCAGCCACCATGTTGCCATCCGCTTCACCCCTTGCGTCGTTCATCATTCTTTATCTTCTATTCTACCAAATGGCATGACCAATTCCCATGCCCACAGCCATCTTTTTTCGCCAATGGCGAATCTTCGCTGTTTTCCACTTTCTTTGCCGAATCAACACTAGTTTTGTCGGCTGGGAAGGATTTTCAAAGATGCAGAGGAAAAAGGATAAACAAGACGAAACAAGGAGGAGTGAAACGATGGAATTGAAAACGTCCGACGTCGCTGCTCGCCTTGGTGTATCGCCGAAAACGATCCAGCGCTGGGTGCGCAAATACGACATTCCGTTGCGGAGAAACGAGGCCGGCCACTACTTGTTTGATGAAAAAACGGTCGCCTTGCTCGAACGTGTCAAATTTGAACAAGGCGCCGCCATGGAAGCGCCGCCAGAAGCAACACCCGAAGCACCGCCGGCCTCTAGCCGTTCTTCCACAACGCCGCCAAACGTTCCCATTCACGCTCTGTTCCAAGAATATATCGAACCGGAAATGGACCGCGTCTCCTCGCGTTTGGATGAACTCGAGCAACAATTGGAACAAAAAGCGGATGATGTCGTCTCCATTCAACTGTTGCATCACCGTCAAGAAATGGAGGAAATCGCCGCCCGCCTCGCCGTGCTGGAGCAAACGGTCGCCCGTCTTGAACAGCAGTTGAACACCCGGCCCCCATCCCCGCATGAACCGCCGAAAGAAGCGAAACGAAAACGGCGCGGCTTTAGGCGCGTGATGGGGCTGTTTGCCTGACGGGTTTCATGCAGGTTGGACCGAAAAGATCGTCGCCCTTTCAAGAAAAGATGATCGATCATTTTGTGAAGGTGTTTCACGCGTATATGATGGTGGTCATAAACGGTGCACCATTGGGCGTTGGGACACTTTCTTTTTTTATGGCTGTTCACCCTAAAGTTGTCCTGGACGGTTTCCAATTATGTCTTACTCACGCGCATAAAGAAAAATCAGTCCATCCATGTTTGAGCTATATAGCGGATCCAAAAACGCCTTGCTTGTCAAGTACGTGTTGTGGTGATAAGCCTTTTTGTTTTTCTTCTTCACTACTTCTTTACGATTTTTTTATTCTCTTTTAATCGCAGCGGTTTATAATGGATCATGTTGTGCAATCTTCCCGTATGGGAAAGGAGGGCGCGCGAGATGGAACAAAGAGAACGAAAAGCGGTCGCCATCGCGTTCATCGTATTGGCTCTCTACCTTTCTCCGCTGTACATGTTAAGCGAACACGCCCATATTCGCGTGCACGACAATATGGATTCGAACATCGCCTGGTATCGCGTGCTCGTTCGCAGCGGCCAACTATTTGGCCCAATCGATGCCGTCATTCCGCAAGTGATCAACGGCTTGCCGCGCAACGCCTTCGGCACCGAATTCAGCGGCATCGTGTGGCTGCACGCTTTGTTCCCCTCCATGGTGGCATACGCCCTCAGCCAGACGATCACGAGGGTATTCGCCTTTTTGGGTATGTATTGGCTGCTCAGGCGCCACTTTTTGCCTTCACCGGAATCATGGCTCATTCGCGTCGGGGCGGCGCTTGCTTTTGCGCTGACACCGTTTTGGCCGTCCGGCATGTTAAGCACGCTCGGCATGCCGCTGGCGCTTTGGGCGTTTCTGTCGATCCGCAACGGAGAAGCGACATGGAAAGAATGGCTTGCGATCATCTTGCTTCCGTTTTACGCCAGCTTTGTGCTCGGATTTTTCTTTTTCCTCGCCGCGATGGCGGCGGTGTGGCTGTTTGACGGCGTTGTCCGCAAGCAGTGGAACAAGCGGTTTTTCGCCGCGATCGCCCTGATGACAGGCTTGTTTTTGGCCATCGAGTACCGCCTCGTGTACTCGCTTGTCTTCAGCGGCGAACCGACGAGCCGGAACGAGTTCCTCTCCTCGCGGCTCAGCTTCGTCCACTGCCTTCGGTTGACGTTGAAAAACTATGTGCTCGGCCATACGCATGTGATGACCGTCCATGGGCCGATCATCTTGCCGGTGCTTTGGGCGGCGTTTTTTCTCGTTTTGCGCCGCCGTCAGCGCGGGCCATTGGAGCGGCGCTTCCTTTTGCTGTTTTGGTTGAACATCGCCTTATCGGCTTGGTATGCGTTTTGGTTTTACAAAGGGTGGCAGCCGCTGAAAGAACGGATTTCCCTTTTGAATACGTTCAATTTCGCCCGCTTCCATTTTTTGCGGCCGATGGTCATTTACGTCGATTTTGCCTTGGCCTTGCAAATCTTAGCCAAGGAACGGACCGCATGGCGGCGCCTCGTGCCGATCGCCTTGGCGCTGCAGCTGCTTTTGCTTGGCGGGTTTAACGAGGAAATCCGCTATCGCCTCGCTGGCACGCCGTCGTTCGAGCAGTTTTATTCCGAACATTTATTTACCAAAATCAAGCAATACATCGGCAAGCCGGTATCGTCCTACCGCGTCGCCAGCGTTGGGCTTCACCCGGCCATCGCTCAATACAACGGGTTTTATACGCTCGATACGTACAACAATTTTTACCCGTTATCGTATAAGCGGAAGTTTCGCCGCATCATTGCCAAAGAATTGGACAAAAGCCCAGTGCTGAAAGACTATTTCGACCATTGGGGCAACCGCGTCTATTTGTTTTCGGCAGAGCTCGGGAAACATTACATGTTCACGAAACGCTCGCATAAAGTCATTCGTCATTTCGAGATCGACACAAAGGCGTTCAAACAGCTTGGCGGCAAGTACATTTTTTCCTCCGTCCCGATCGAAAACGCCCGCGACATCCATCTCCGCTTCTTGCGGGCGTTCACCGATCGACAGTCAGTCTGGAAAATTTATGTATACGAAGTGGAGTGAAAGGGAGGCAAGAAACATGGTGGACAAACCATTGTTAGCCATCGTCGTCCCATGCTACAACGAAGAAGAAGTGTTGCCGGAAACGGCCCGGCGGCTGACCGCTTTGCTTGAGCAGCTGCTCGAAGAAGGAGCGGTCGCCATCGGCAGCCATATCGTGTTTGTCGACGACGGCAGCCGCGACCGGACATGGGCGCTCATTGAAGAAGAAAGCGAGCGCAACCCGTTTGTCTCCGGTGTGAAACTTGCTCGCAACGTCGGCCATCAGCGGGCGTTGCTCGCTGGGCTTGACACCGTCCGCGCGTACGCCGATTGTGCCGTGTCCATTGACGCCGATTTGCAAGATGATGTGGAGGCAATCCGCGAATTTGTGCAAAAATACCGCGAAGGGTATGACGTCGTGTATGGCGTGCGGCGGAGCCGAAAGACAGACACGTGGTTCAAGCGTACGACCGCCCAAGCCTTTTATCGGTTCATGAGGGCCATCGGAATCGAGCTGATTTACAACCACGCCGATTTCCGTCTGATGAGCAAGCGGGCGCTCGATGAACTGAGCCGTTACACGGAAGTCAATCTCTTTTTGCGCGGGTTGGTTCCGCTCGTCGGCTTCCGCTCGACGTGCGTCTTTTACGACCGGCATGAGCGGTGGGCTGGACAGTCGAAATACCCGCTCAAAAAGATGCTCGCCTTCGCCTTTGACGGCATCACGTCCTTAAGCGTCGCACCGATTCGCGCCATTACGCTCATCGGTTTTTTGGCCTTTCTCGCGAGCGGTGCGGCCGGGCTGTACGCCCTCATCAGCAAACTTCTCGGGCACGCCGAATCAGGCTGGACGTCGCTCATGATTTCCGTTTGGTTCATCGGCGGGCTGGTGCTGATGAGCCTCGGCCTCATCGGGGAATACATCGGCAAAATGTATCAAGAGGTGAAACGGCGGCCGCGGTTTGCGGTCGAAAAAACCGTGCAGCTGCCGCTTCCATCAGAAAGGGAGAAAACGCCGGCCCGCTTATAGAACGTCATAGATGATTCACGGGCCAATATAAAGATAAAAAGGACGCCTCGGGCTAAAAGCCGAGGCGCCCTTTTCTTTTTATCCGTCATCATTGGCCCGCTCACGACGGAAACAACACGCCAAGCGCTTTTTTCAGCTGCACATCATGGTTCGGATCGCGGACGGCTTCCATGATTTTCGTTTGCAGCACATCCGCCGTCGTCTCATCGATTCGTCCCGTAACCGGCAGCTGATTCGCTTTTTGGAACGCTTGAACGGCTTGTTCGGTTTCTTTGCTGAAGTAGCCGTCCGTGCGGCCCGGGTTGAAGCCAAGCCCTTTGAGCATTTTTTGCGCATTGGCGATTTGCTCGTCGTTCATGTCATACCGAAGCGGTTTTTCCACATGAAGCGGAGCGACGTGGAAATAATCCGGCTGCGCCACCGCGACATCCGGCTTGATCCCTTTTTTATGGATCCAATGCCCGTCCGGCGTCAGCCATTTGTACAGCGTCAATTTGATGTTGCTGCCGTCGCCCATCGGAATCGCCTGCTGCACCGTCCCTTTGCCGAACGTTGCCTCGCCGACCAGCTTGTAGCCGCCCGCTTCCTTCATCGCTCCCGCCAAAATTTCCGACGCGGATGCGCTTCCTTTGTCGATGAGCACAACGATCGGGTATGGCTTTTTCGCCGTTAAATCGGAATAAAACTTTTGCCGATCGCCATCGCGTTCTTCAATTTGTACATATGGTTTGCCTTTCGGGATGAGCTGTTTCAAAATTTCCTCAACGCTTTGCAAATAGCCGCCCGGATTGCCGCGCACATCGATGATCAAGCCATCAATATGTTCGGCCTCAAGCTTCGCCAATTTCTTTTTAAAATCGGCGGCCGTGTTTTCCGAAAACGACGTAATTTGCAAATAGCCCGCCTTTTTGCCGTTGTATGTTTTGATCGAGTCATACACCGTCTGAATCGGAATTTCGTCGCGGACGACTTTGACTTTCATCACGTTTTTGACGCCGGGGCGCAAAATGTCAAGCTCCACCGTTGTTCCTTTCTTGCCGCGGATTTTCAATACCGCTTCATATAAATCAAGCCCTTCCAGGCTTTCTCCGTTGACGCGCAAAATTTGATCGTTCGGCTTCAGACCCGCTTTTTCCGCCGGCGAGTTTTTGATCGGAGCAACGATCGTCACCTTGCCATCGATCATGCTCACTTCGGCGCCGATCCCCTCAAACGACGAGTCGAGCGACTCGTTGAACTGCTCCGTCGTTTCCGCATCCATGTAGACGGAATACGGGTCATGGAGCGTGTTGATCATCCCTTGAATGGCGCCTTCCGTCAGTTTTTCTTCATCCACTTTCTCCACGTACCGATTCTTAATGAGCTCATACGCTTGCCGGATTTTTTTCATCTCTTCGCTGTCGTTCGTCGACTTGGACGGCTCATTCGAAACAATCGTCGAAAGCGAGCCTTCCATCGGGCGGTCCGCCAACTGAAGGCCAGCGTACGTCCCTCCCGCCCCAATGAGCATCGATATGGCCATCAATGCGGCCGTCGTCGATTTTTTCACGTTGCTTCCTCCTCACCCTAAACCTGCCCTTTCCATTGCCTGCAACAGAAGGGAAAGGGGGTCTCTTCTCGTTCTCCTTCGGTGAAGCAAGCGGACGCCTCTGCCGCCTAGACGGCGGCGGCTTCCGCCAATGAGAAAAGGAAAAGCACCGCCTCACGCCGTGCCATGCCTTTATCTTCATCATATGTTGGGCTTGTACCGAGTATGCTAGTGCGTTGCCCATCCTTTACTAGTTTACACGCTCCTTGTTGATTTCTCAACTCATACAGAGCGGAAAAAGAGGCACCCCTCGCCCTTGGCGGCGAACGATGCCTCTTTTTGATTCGTCTTCTTGGCACGATCTAGAATGGAAGCCAAACCAATGAGCCGGACAAAAACGAAACGCTTTCACCCCTCTTTTGGCAAGTCGATGAGCATCAACCGCGATCCTTCGTTCGTCGCCAGGCGAAGCGCCGGTGTGTCCGTAATGCGGGCCGCGTCGCGCCGCTCGAGATGGGCCTCGCCGTTTAACGTCAAATCCCCCTCAATGACAAAGACAAAGATGTTCCGTCCTTCCGGCTGGGTAAACGTCAGCTCATGCCCGGCTTCCAAATCGGAAAGATAAATCGTCAAATCTTGATGAATGTGAGCAATCCCCGGGGAAGACGGGTGTTTCGTGACAATCGGCAGCAAGGCGTTTTTCATCTTGTCGACCGGAAACTCGGTCCGCTCGTACGACGGCGGCAATCCGTATTGTTCCGGCAAAAACCAAAGTTGCAAAAAGTTCACCTCTTCCGTCGCCGACGGGTTCACTTCCGAATGGACGATGCCGGTGCCGGCCGACATCCGCTGCACGCCGCCGAACGTTGTCACCGCCTTATGTCCGGTGCTGTCTTCATGTTGCAAATAGCCTTTCAGCACGATCGACACAATTTCCATCTCCCGGTGCGGGTGAGCGCCAAAACCGGCAAGCGGCGCAACGAAATCGTCGTTTAACACCCTTAGCGGGCCAAACTGGATGTTGTTCGGATCATAATACTCGCCAAATGAGAAGCTATGGTATGTTTTCAGCCAGCCGTAATCGGCATGATATCGGGACGACGCCCGGTCGATGCGGATCATCTTTTCCACTCCTTCATTGCAAGAAATGATGGGCCATCAAGCGCTTGCTGTTCCGAATCCGCAAGCGCCATAACCACCACCGCCTACGCTATTGATTCCCGTTTTTTTCTTGTCTCATCCTCGTTAGGCGCAACCATTTCTCTTCATTCAATAAATCTTGAATTCGAGATAATTATATAAAACTTCCGTTCGCCTGTCAACCTAAAAACAGGCGAAAAATGTCCCCCGGCTCGTAATGGGCATTTTGGACCGCTTGTCTCGCCATGTCAACGTCCGTGTCCTCAGGCAACGCGAATACCGCTTCACCGCGCTGGAAGCTGACATCCATCAGCTTGGCCCCAATCGCCCCCAGCGCTCTGGCGACATGTTGTTCACAGCCGGTGCATGTCATGCCTCGGACGGTCATTCGGTATGTTTTCATGGTAAAAATCACTCCTATCCAGAAATGTCTCTTTCTTAATTTGTTCAGATCCTCGCTCATGAAACCTATATCACTCATCCTCCTTTCGACAACGGGAAGATTTCCATTGTTGTGTACCATTATAAACAGTGTACTAAGGTACAGAGTCAAGGGGGATGTGGTGCGGCCAAACCATTTCCTTGATGTCCAATCAATCAAAAAATACGCAACTTGTCCTGCCAAAAGACAGACAAGTTGCGCAATGCCACCTACCGTTCGAAATTAGAAAGGAATATAGTCAAGCGGATTGACCGCATTCGTTTTCGCCTCGTTCCAGCCGCCGCGATGCAGTTCAAAATGAAGATGCGGACCGGTCGAATGACCGGTATTGCCCATGTAGCCAATCATTTGTCCTTTACGGACGTGCTGCCCTTCGCCAACAAGACGCGCTTCTAAATGAGCGTACACGGTCGTATAGGTTTGCCCATTCATCACATGGCTGATGAAAATGACGTTGCCGTAGCTGCTAGAATAGTAGGAGCGGAACACAATGCCGTCCGCTGCAGCGACAACCGGCACAACGGGAGCTCGCTTGCCGATGTCGACCCCTGGATGGAAGTCCGTGCCGCCAAACCGGTAGCCAAAGCCCGAGGTGATCGGTCCGTTGGCCGGCCGGGTAAACGCCCCGCTCGATACAGGCGGCGTGCTGCCGCCGGATGGCGTTTCTCCTGATGACGCTCCTCCACCGTTTGGCGAGGCATATGTACGTCCTCTCTGTTTCGCTTCTTCTTCGGCCCGTTTTTGCCGTTCGAGTTCGGCAAGCTGCTCTTTCACCGCCGCTTCTTGTTTGGCGATCAGTTCTTTTTCTTCTTCAAGCGCCATCTTATGATCATGCTCTTCTTCCTCTTTTTGCTTCAAATCGGCCATCAGGCGATTTTTTTGCTCCAGCTGGCCCGCGAGTTTCGATTGCAGCTGCTTCAATTCTTGCAAATCCGCTTGCAACTTGTTCCGCTTCTCCGTCAATTCGGCTTCCTTTTTCTCTTTTAACGCTTTATCGGCTTCCTGCTCGCGGATGATTTGTTGGTCCGCTTCCATAATCGTGGTGACGGCGCTCATCCGGTCGATGAAGTCGCTGAAGCTTTGGGCGCCAAGCAATACTTGCAAGTAGCTGATCGCCCCGCCGCTTTCCTGCAAGGAACGAAGCCGCTCCTTCAAAATTTCATTCCGCTTTTCAATCCGTTCTTGAATTTCGGCAATTTCTTGTTTCAATTGGTCAATGGCCTGCTCCGTTTGGTCAATGTCGACGCTGACGTTGCGGATTTTGCCGCTCGTTTCCTCAATGGCCATGTTCAGCTTTTCAATATCGTTGGCGACTTGTTTTTGCTGCGATTGAAGGGCTTCGATGTTTTTTTGCGCCTCGCTGATTTGTTCCTGCACCTCTGACCGCTTCGAACGAAGCGCGTCGATCTCCCCTCGCTTTTGTTCGATATCACGAGTGCTGACGGCATCCGCCGCCGGCGGCAGAACGCCAAGACCGAGCGCCGCGGCGACGGCGAGCGCCATCATATTTTTCTTCTTCATCGCTTTCCCCTCTCCCTATGTATGATTCTTTTTTACACTTTCAAAAACTTGCGCACGGACATGACGCTTCCCCAAATGCCGATGCCCGCGCCAATCGCCAGCAGCAGTGCGCTCAACTGCCACATAAACGGCGAAAACGGAAGAAGTTCAAAAAACGGCAAGGAAACCCGCTGTTCATACACTTGATACACGTTGTAGTACACGATCGAAAGCGCCGCGATCGGGAAGAGAGCGCCGAGCATTCCAAGCCATAACCCTTCCAAAAAGAACGGCCAGCGGATAAATCCGTTCGTCGCACCCACGAGCCGCATAATTTCGATTTCGCGACGGCGGGCGAAAATCGTAATTTTGATCGTGTTGGAGATGAGAAACATTGCCGTAAACAACAATCCGAGAATGAGCACGAGCCCGACGTTGCGCGCCACTTTCAGTGCGTCAAACAGCTTCTCGACCGTCCCTTGGCCATAATTGACTTTATGGACGAACGGCAATGTTTCGATTTGTTTGGCGATTTTCACTGTATCTTGCGGATGGGCCGCTTTCACGACGTATACATCGCTTAGTGGGTTGTCCTGTTCAAATAAGCGGAACGACGAGCCTTCCTCCCCCATGCTTTTGATCAGCCGCTTCAGCTCTTCGTCCTTTGATGAATAGCCCACTTCCTTGACGTTTGGAATGGCTTCAATTTGCCGGCGCAAAGCGTTTTTTTTGCTGGTTGTCGGCCGTCAGCTCGATATGGACGCGAATTTCGACATCGTTTTCGACTTTTTGGGCAAAATGGTTGATGTTGAACATGACGACAAAAAAGACGCCGACAAGCAAAAGCGTCACCGTGACGGCGCTCGCGGAGGCAAACGTCATCCAACCGTTGCGGCCAAGGCTTTTGATGCTTTCCCGGACGTGGCGCTTAAACGTATGAAGCGTCATAGCCGTATTCCCCCTTCGCCTCGTCGCGGACGATTTTCCCGTTTTCGATGGCGATGACGCGCCGTCGGGTCGCGTTGACGATCTCTTTGTTGTGGGTCGCCATCACAATCGTCGTTCCCCGGTCGTTGATTTTTTCAAACAGCTCCACAATGCCCCATGAGGTTTCCGGGTCCAAGTTTCCTGTTGGTTCGTCGGCAATCACGATTTTCGGGGAGTTGACGATTGAGCGGGCGATCGAGACGCGCTGCTGTTCGCCCCCGGACAGTTCGTTCGGATAAGAGCGGATTTTATGCTTGAGGCCGACTAAGTCGAGTACTTCCATCACTTTTTTGCGGATCACTTTCGGCGATTCTTCAATGACTTCCAAGGCAAAGGCAACGTTTTCGTAAACGTTGAGCTTCGGAAGCAACTTGAAATCTTGGAACACAACACCGATATGGCGGCGCAAAAGAGGGACTTTGCTGTCTTTGAGTTTGGCAAGGTTGACGCCGTTGACCATAATGGTCCCGCTCGTCGGCTTTTCCTCGCGGTACATCATCTTAATAAACGTCGACTTCCCAGCTCCGCTGGGTCCAACGACATAGACGAATTCTCCTTGCTTGATGCGGACGTTGATGCCGTTTAACGCCACAACGCCGTTTGGATACGTTTTGTATACATCTTGCATTTCAATCATCATCATCACCTATTTTCGACTTCCCTGTTGCCATTTCTCGAGCTGTTTCGAATGAATCTTGCAAAATTCCGCAAGGATTATTATAACACGATTTTCTATTGTCGAATTTTACATTTATATTTCAAATGGGGAACAATGGAGAAACTAGGACAAAAGATGCAAAAACAGAAAACACCGCCCCGTTCTTAAGCGAACAAGGCGGTGCACCTTCCTTGAATGAAGCGATCTTTTCCTTTCAAAGAGTCAGAAACATCCGTCCATTATTTTTTCGCAGCCAGCCATTCCGCCACTTTGTCGGCGTCTTCCCCTTTAATGATTCCTGCCGGCATCGCGCCGCGGCCGTTGGCGATAATGTTTTTAATTTCATCTTTGGAATACTTGCTTCCAACCTTTTGCAAGTTCGGGCCGACCCCGCCCGACAGGTCTTGTCCATGACAGGACGCACAGTTTTGTTTAAAAATTTGCTCGGCAGCCGCTGCTGTATCCCCTCCGCCGTTGCTGCCGCCGTTTTTCTCCCCGGCATTGTCCCCGCCACCGCCGCACGCGGCAAGCGCGAGCGAAACGCCAAGGAACATCGCAGCCAATTTCCATTTCATGGCGAACTCCCCCCAGAAAACAAAAATTTCATTCTCCTTTATTATAACCGATTTCTTCCGCTTTACGTACGTTGAAATCCTTCGCCGAGCACCTCAGCGGCGTTCGCAACGATGACAAACGCTGTCGGATCAATGGTTCGGACCAATTGTTTCAATTTCGTGAACTCCGATTGCGCGACGACGCACATCAACACCGGCCGCTCATGTTCCGTGTAACCGCCATACGCGGGCAAGCGTGTCACTCCGCGGTCGATTTCGTGCAAAATGGCGCGGCGCACTTTTTCTTCTTCATTCGTAATAATAAGAGCGATTTTCGAATACCCAAGCCCGACTTGGACGAGGTCGATCGTTTTGCTCGTCACATACAACGCGATCAACGCATAGAGCGCCCGTTCAATATCAAACACAAACGCCGCGGTCAACACGATCAAGCCATCGATCAAAATGACGCACATGCCAAGCGACAGCCCGGTATATTTATGGATGATTTGCGCGGCCAAATCGGTGCCGCCGGTCGACGCCCGTCCGCGGAAGACGACGCCGAGGCCAAGCCCCACGCCGATGCCGCCAAAGATCGCGCCAAGAAGCGGATTCGTCGTCGCCGGCTCCATCCCTTTCGTCATGTAGACGACCAGCGGCAAAAACACCGTCCCGACAAACGTCTTGACGCCAAACTGACGGCCTAGCAGCACAACGCCAGCGATAAAGAGCGGAATGTTAAGCGCCCATTGGACGTAGGCAGGCTCAATGCCAAACAGCGCGTGCATAATCGTGCTCACGCCGCTTACCCCGCCCGAGGCGATCCGATTCGGCAGCAAAAACACGTTAAACGCCACCGCGACAACTGCCGCGCCGACCAGAACATACACATACTCCAAAGCTCCCTCCACCGTCGGAGGCATCGCTTTCTCTCTTCGCTTCCGCATGCTTCCCCACCCTCCTCTGTGAGTATAGCATGCCCGTTTTGGCAAGTAAATGACAGCCGGTTAACGCGATAATGGTCTGCTATGCTAAAGGAAAAAAGGACGATCCGATGATCGCCCTTTACTTCAACTTCGCACGCAAATACGCGTCGATGAACACATCAATTTCCCCATCCATCACCGCTTGCACATTGCCGACCTCGACGTTCGTCCGATGGTCTTTGACAAGCGAATACGGATGGAAGACGTACGAACGAATTTGGTTGCCCCAGCCGATTTCTTTTTGCTCGCCGCGCAGCTCAGCGAGTTCGGCTTGTTGCTCCTCGAGTTTCTTTTGGTACAATTTCGCCTTCAACATGTTCATCGCTTTTTCGCGGTTTTTGATTTGCGACCGCTCCGATTGGCACGTGACGACAATCCCGGTCGGCAAGTGGGTGATGCGCACGGCCGAGTCGGTCGTGTTGACGTGCTGCCCGCCCGCGCCGCTTGAGCGGTACGTGTCGATTTTCAGCTCTTCCGGCCGGATCTCAATTTCAATGTTATCATCCATCTCCGGCACAACCTCGCACGACACGAACGACGTATGGCGGCGGCCTGAGGCGTCAAACGGCGAGATGCGAACCAGCCGATGCACCCCTTTTTCCGCTTTTAAGTAGCCGTAGGCGTTGTGCCCTTTAATGAGCAGCGTGACGCTTTTAATCCCGGCTTCCTCGCCCGGGAGGTAATCGAGCGTCTCGACTTTAAACCCTTTTTTCTCCGCCCAGCGCGTGTACATGCGCAACAGCATCGACGCCCAGTCTTGCGACTCCGTGCCGCCCGCACCCGGGTGGAGCTCCAAAATAGCGTTGTTTTGATCGTACGGCTCATTGAGCAGCAACTGCAACTCAAACTCGCTGAAGTCTTTCATCAGCTTTTTCGCTTCCTCGACGAGCTCAGCTTGGAGCTCGTCATCCGGCTCTTCCTTGAGCAGTTCGTACGTCACTTCCAAGTTGTCAAACCGTTCTTCAAGCGAGGAAAATTCCTCGACGAGATCTTTGAGCGCATTCACTTCGGAAATGACCGCCTGCGCCGCCTTTTGATCATCCCAAAAGTTGGGCGCCGCCATTTGCTCCTCTAATTCGCGAATGCGCGCCTGCTTCGCTTCGAGGTCAAAGAGACCCCCTGATTTCCGCTAATCGCTTAGCCATTTTCTCAAGCTCTTGCTTGATTTCCACCAAATCGATCATGTTGTCCTCACCTCATCATCAATATAGTATGCCAACGATGAATGTCTGCCATTCAAAAGGGAGGCCGAGCCTCCCTTTATTATTTATAAACGGTTATACCACTCTTCCGCAACAATGTTTATATTTCTTCCCGCTCCCGCACGGGCACGGGTCGTTGCGGCCGACGCGCACCGCCTTGCGGACCGGTTTTCTCTTCGGTTCTTCTCCGTCTTCTTTCGGGTGAACCGCTTCGCCTTTGGCCACCTCTTGGCGCTCAAGGTTATGGTGAATTTCCGCCTTCATAATATAGGTGGCGACTTCCTCTTCAATCGCCGCAATCATCTCCTCAAACATGGCGTAGCTTCCATCTGATATTCGCGCAGCGGGTCAACTTGCCCGTAGGCGCGCAAATGGATGCCTTGGCGGAGCTGCTCCATCGCGTCGATATGGTTCATCCATTTCATATCGACAGCGCGCAAGACGACGACGCGTTCAAACTCGCGCATCTGTTCAGGCGGGATTTGCGCTTCTTTCTCGTCATAGCGCGCCTTCACTTTCGCCCAAATGAGCTCGATCATCTCTTCGGGCTCTTTGCCACGCAAGTCAGCTTCCGTTACATCCCCTTCCGGAAGCAGATGGGCGTTGAGATACTCAACGAGCCCTTTCAAATTCCATTCTTCGGGAACCTCTTCTTTCGGCGTATGAGCGTTGACGACGCGCTCGATCACCGATTGGATCATCTTTTCGATAATGCCGCGCAAGTTGTCGGAATCGAGCACTTCATAGCGCTGGCGGTAAATGATTTCCCGCTGTTCGCGCAGGACATCGTCATATTGAAGCAGCTGTTTGCGGGCGTCGAAGTTGTTGCCTTCGACCCGCTTTTGCGCCGACTCGACGGCCCTTGTCACCATTTTGCTTTGGATCGGCTGCGAGTCGTCCATTCCAAGGCGGTCCATCATCGCCATTAAGCTTTCCGAGCCGAAACGGCGCATCAATTCATCTTCAAGCGACAAGTAAAACTGCGACACCCCAGGATCGCCTTGACGCCCCGAGCGGCCGCGCAGCTGGTTGTCGATCCGCCGGCTTTCGTGACGCTCCGTGCCGATGACCGCGAGCCCGCCAAGCTCCTTGACCCCTTCGCCAAGCTTAATGTCCGTCCCGCGCCCGGCCATGTTCGTCGCGATCGTCACCGCGCCTTTTTGCCCGGCTTGAGCGATGATTTCCGCCTCTTTCGCATGGTTTTTCGCGTTTAAGACGTTGTGCGGGATGCCGCGCTTTTTGAGCATCTCTGACAACATCTCGGACGTTTCGATCGCCACCGTGCCGACAAGCACCGGCTGCCCTTTCGCATGGCGGGCGGCGATGTCCTCGACCACGGCGCGGAACTTCCCTTCCATCGTCCGATAAATCAAATCCGGACGGTCTTCGCGGATGACCGGGCGGTTCGTCGGAATGACGACGACGCGCATGTTGTAAATGTTGCGGAACTCTTCCTCTTCCGTCTTCGCCGTCCCCGTCATCCCCGCCAATTTTTCGTACATGCGGAAATAGTTT
>NZ_ATCO01000031.1:0-6303 GCF_000422025.1 Geobacillus sp. WSUCF1
AAAACTGTCGAACTCGGGTTTTAAAGGTTCTTGTAAATGGGTGATACAATGAATAAGGACAAAGAAATACCTCTAGTTTCAGTTATAACACCTACGTATAATGCAGAAACGTATATTGGACAAACTATAGAATCTGTTAAGAACCAGAAATATTACAATTGGGAAATGATTATAGTAGATGACTGTTCTAAAGATAATACAGTAGAAATTATTAAACGTGCGGCTGAAAAAGATAAAAGGATTAGACTAATACAATTATCAAAAAATAGTGGTGCAGCGGTAGCAAGAAATACAGCCATCCAAAATGCAAAAGGAAAATATATAGCATTTCTTGACAGCGATGATTTATGGTATCCAGACAAATTAGAAAAACAAGTAGCTTTTATGCAGGAGAAGGATATAGCTTTTTCTTTTACAAGTTATCGGATTATTAATGAGGATGGTACGGAAACAGACAAAATTATTCAAGTGCCTAAAGAAATTGATTATAAAGGTTTATTGAAAAATACCATCATTGGGTGTTTAACAGTTATGTTAGACGTAAATAAGCTGGGCCTAGTACAGATGCCCAATATGAGAACGAGACAAGATACAGCTACGTGGCTTTCAATATTAAGAAAAGGTTATAAAGCCTATGGCATTCAAGAGCCTCTTGCTAAATATAGAAAAGTAAGTGGATCTATTTCTAGTAACAAGTTTAAAATGGCAAGACAAACTTGGAGGATGTATAGGGATTTTGAAAAACTTAATATTTTTTATGCATCATGGTGCTTTATTAATTACGCATGGAATGCCTTGAAAAAAAACATTTGAAAAAATAATTAATGATGATTAATTATCGCTGTTGGTCGGTCGAGAATTAATAAAATCTAATTGTCTATTTTATGAAAGGAAAAGATGGCATGAAAAATATAGCAGTAGTAGGAACAGGATATGTCGGTTTAGTTACTGGTGTTTGTCTTTCCGATATTGGTCATGACGTAACTTGTGTCGATATAGATGAACAAAAAGTGGAGAAAATGAAAAAGGGAATTTCACCGATTTACGAGCCTGGTTTAGATGAATTAATGAAGAAAAATATTGAAAATGGTAGGTTGCATTTTACAACAAGTCACAAAGAAGCATTTAAAGATGCGGAAGTAATCTATATTGCGGTAGGTACACCACAAAAAGAAGATGGTTCTGCAGATTTACGATTTGTTGAACAAGCAGCAAAAGATATTGCTGAAAATATCGAAAGAGATGGAGTCGTTGTCGTTACAAAAAGTACTGTGCCTGTTGGAACAAACTACAAAGTAAGAAATTGGATAAAGAGTCATCTAAAGAAAGACATTCATTTTGATGTTGTATCCAATCCAGAGTTTTTACGGGAAGGCTCGGCGATTTACGATACATTCCACGGTGACCGGATTGTGATTGGAGCTGATAACGAGCGAGCTGCGTCGATTATTGAAGAAGTGAATAAGCCATTTGGCATTCCGATTTTTAAAACGGATATCCATAGTGCTGAGATGATTAAATATGCATCGAATGCCTTTTTAGCAACAAAAATCAGTTTTATTAATGAGATTGCAAATATTTGTGAAAAAGTTGGTGCCAATGTTGAGGATGTTGCGTATGGAATGGGGTTGGATACACGAATCGGGCCACAATTTTTACGAGCAGGTATTGGCTATGGAGGTTCATGTTTTCCAAAAGATACAAAAGCATTAGTGCAAATTGCTGGAAATGTTGACCATAAGTTTGATTTATTAGAATCTGTAATTAATGTGAATAATAAACAACAAGTAAAACTAGTAGAAAAAGCACGTAACCGCTTTGGTAGTTTGCAAGAGAAAAAAGTGGCTTTGCTTGGTTTGGCTTTTAAACCGAATACAGATGATATGCGTGAAGCTGCTTCGATTGTTATTGCTAAGGAACTTGTAAAAGACGGTGCTTTTGTTGTTGCTTATGACCCAATCGCGATAGAAAATGCAAAGCGTGTTATTGGTGATGAAATTATGTATGCTAATTCTATAGAAGAGGCACTTCACGATGCTGACATTGCAATGATTATTACAGAATGGGATGAAATTAAGAACTTGTCGTTAGATACATTTGTTAGATGTATGAAAACTCCGGTTGTATTTGATGGGCGTAATTGCTACTCTTTAGAAGAAGTGGCAAAGTATAATATCGAATATCATTCTATTGGAAGAGAAAGTATTTTAAGAAATGTAGTAAGTATCTAATCACTTTTACTTCATATATGTATCGTGTTAATGAACTTACTAAAAAGTTTAACCAATACCATGTAATTTAAAAATTTTCTCAACCGATAGAACAAAAAATTGAGTTAAGGAGTAGTGATGAAGATAGAAAGCTTATATGCTCAGATAGATAAAGAAATAGATTCCTTAGAAACCCCAGAGAAATCGATTATATTTTTAAACAATACTTCTAAAAAGAGAAAAAATTTTTTTTATTCTGCCTAGAAGAAAAGCCCTGAATTATAAATCAGTTGGTTTTTTTATAGGTAATGAAGTTATATGCGAAAATGTATGTAAATATATAGACGGAAAAGCAAAATATATATTAGTAGATACTGAAAACAAACAAAACTTTAACTTGTTCTCAATTGCTAAAAAGAATATATCGAAATCACAAGTGATTCCTTTCAAACCTAACGATGTAACGGTAGAGTCTTGTGATTTATTGGTGAGACATTTATTTGAAGAAGATATTCAAGAGAAGAAAGTTTTAATATTCGGTTCAGGCAATTTGTCTTCCAAAATGGCATTGCGGTTAGCGGAAAGACAAGCAGAAGTGTTTGTATGGGCTAGGAATCAGGAGAAAGCTTCAACGATTGTGGATGCCTTAAATTATATTCTTCCAAAGTATAATGACACAAAAATAAAGCTTTTTCATGAGGATGAAAACGATTTCGATTTGATGATTTCATTTTTATCCGCAGAAAATGTTATTGGTGCTGATTTTTTCAACTATCTAAAGAAAGATGGGACAGTAATAGACGGTGGCATTAATAATTTTTCAAAAGACTTTATAGAAGTAGCGCTTAATAGTGGAATTTCATTCATTAGGCTAGATACGAGAATTGCTTTTCATTATGCGTTAATGAGTCTAAACTTAGAGACTTTCCGCTTTTTCGACAATGTTTTTGGAACTCGAGAGATTGAACAAATTCGATGTGTGGCGGGCGGTATACTTGGTAAACATGGTGATGTGATTGTGGATCAGATAAAGCATCCTACTCAAGTGATAGGAGTAGCTAACGGATTGGGAGGTGTCAAACATGAGTGTGAACTTACAGATGAAGAACGAAGAAAGATTAGTACCATCCGGGAGTATATTTTACAAAGTAACAAAAAGAATCTTTGACATTGTTTTTAGTTTGGTTGCACTCATTTTGTTATCTCCCATCTTTTTGATTATTTCACTATTAATCATTTTGGATGACGGATTTCCGGTATTTTTTAAACAAAAAAGAACAGGGTTAAATGGGAGTACGTTTTACATTTATAAATTTCGATCCATGAAAGTGACAAATGATGGATCTAATCGGAAAAAAGTATATGATTGGAAAAACGGTGTGCCGGATGATTTTATTTTTAAAAGTACACAAGAATTTAATCCGAATGTAACGAAAATAGGACGTTTTATTCGGAAGTATAGCCTAGATGAATTACCTCAGTTTATTAATGTGTTAAAAGGGGAAATGAGCATTATCGGACCGAGACCGGAAATTACCGAGATTACAGATTGTTACAATGAATATCAAAAGCAAAGGTTATTAGTTAAGCCGGGCATTACTGGTTGGGCCCAAGTGAACGGGAGAAGTGAAATTCCTCATGGCGAGAAAATTAAATATGACTTATATTATGTAGCGAACCAAGGCTTTGTATTAGATATGAAAATCTTTTTTAAAACGATTGTACAGACACTTTTTGGTAAAGGGGCTATATAAAAACCCTTTTATCTAGGCTCGTAACCCACCCAACATTATCACTATCTCATATTAATATCATCTCTAGATCGGTCAGGCGCAGTTGGAAGTGTTGGACGAGCGGGTGAAAGCAAGACGAGCGATTTTTGACCGCTACGTGCAGGCGTTAGGGGATATCGAAGGCGTTCACTTTATGTCCGAATTGGAAGGTACGATGTCCAATCGCTGGCTGACGACGTTGACGATTGATCAAAAAGCGCTTGGTGTGACGCCAATTGGATATTATCAACGCGCTTGCGGAGGAAAATATTGAAGCGCATCCTGTATGGAAGCCGCTTCATTTGCAGCCTGTGTTTGACGGGGTAACGTATTACCCGCATCAAGAAGGTTGGAGCGTTTCGGATGAATTGTTTGCCAATGGCATTTGTTTGCCGTCTGGTTCTAGTATGACCGTTGAGGAACAAAATCGGGTCATTGGCGTCTTTATCAAAGCGTTAAAGCGATAAATAACCGTTTGCAAGCCTCCTGTTGAAGTCGTTCAGCGGGAGGCTGCATTTATTTTTCCTATTTGGGGGTGACTTTTGCATGGAGAAAAGGCCGCTGCAACCAGAAACCGAGCGTTTCAAACATATATTGATCAAAGCGTATCAACGCGGGGAATTGTCCGACAATATCACCGCAAAAGATATGGTTCAGGAGCTAGCTCATCAGTTAAAACAAGTTTTTAAAAGGGATCCCGAATCCGTGACAGAAGTGTATTAAAAATGTTGGAAAACCCAATCATGCCAAAGTATCAACTCCATTCCGAATGTTCACCTATCAGGTGAAGAACCCCGAGTGCAATATTTGTTGATTGATCAAGTTTTCTTGGCAGTTTGAACGCGTCTTTATCACGGATTCAGGGGATAATAAATAAGTAGTATCGGGAGGTATGTATGTTATCCTTTCAACAGCTGCCAAAGTCCATGAAAAAGACGATCCGCTACATTTTGCAAGATGTTCAGTCGTTGGAGAAATTGGAGCGGATAGAAAAAACGATTCACTATTATATTCAAAAACGAAAGAAGGAATTAAAAAAGAATGATTCGTTTAAACAGATTAGGTGATGAAATGAAAAATAAGATTATTCCTTGGATTCTTGTCTTCACATGGTGTGGGATGATTTATTATTTTACGGAATCTTCCATGTTTACTGGTACGAATACGGCAAGTTGGATTAGTGAAATCGTACAAAAGCTGCAATTAGGGCATGTCGATCATATCAATGATGGGTTTTGGTCATGGAATTACATCGTACGTAAATTGACGCATCTTTCAGTATTTGGTCTGCTTGCGGTTCTTGTATGGAGAGCATTCTATCCGCGGCGGTTTGCGATGGTTAGCGCGTGGGTGTTTACTGTTGTTTGTGCGGCTTTGGATGAATGGCACCAGTCGTTTCAGCTAGGACGGACGGCGCTTTTGTCGGATGTGGTTATTGACGCGTGTGGGGCGGGGATTGCGTTATTTGTTGTGCAGATTTATTTACGAGGGACATGTTCTTAGGTGTGATAAAGATCACGAATCCGCTGTATGTTTTGCATCATGGTTATAAAAATCCTCTGCTTTCTCTTCTATATACATGCAACATGAAGAGTTAACTTCTCAGTCATCCTGCACACCCTAAGCGCTGCAGCACTTCCTCCGGACGTTCGTGGATGTAGTGGACAAACCGAGTAATGGCTTGAATGATATCGTTGCGATCCTTGTGAAATACATTGGCAATCACCGTATCTTTCAGCCATTTCCATAAGCGTTCAATCGGGTTCAGCTGTGGCGAATAGGGAGGAAGGTAAAGAAAGTGAAAACACTGCCCTTCTTCCCGCAAAAACTCCTTGACCATTTTGGCATGGTGAATGCGGGCGTTATCCAACACCAAGACCATGAGACGGTCCGGATAGCGCTCTTTGAGCATTCTCAAGAAATCCAAAAACGTCGCGGCATTGGCAGCGGTCGTTTGATGAAGCACCGTTTCGCCATCGTGGATGTTGACCGCGCCAAACAGCGATACGTGGGCATGATGGCCGAACGTCGGCACTTGTTTTTGGCGGCCGACTTCCGACCATGTGGACCGCAAGACATGGTAAGAGCGGATATGGGTTTCATCGATGTACAGAAGAACAGCATCTTCTGTCTCCTTGGTGATCAAGTTTTTTTTTATCAGATCCATTTGTTTTTCAAATTGCTTTTGCTCATCCGGATTTCCTTTCGCCAGTGTGTACGTCGGTCGTGTCCACGACAGCCCTTTGCGGTGCAGGAGTTTTCGCAGCGCTTCGCGGGAAATGGAAACACCGAATTGCTTTGCGACTCACATTTCGCACCCT
>NZ_ATCO01000032.1:0-8014 GCF_000422025.1 Geobacillus sp. WSUCF1
GTCTTTCTTTTTCAAGTACATTTTGTGGTGAAGAGCCATTTTTTGTATCCTCTATTTTCCCTATGCATACCTATCTTAAAATCTCAAGTACAACTTGTGGTGAAGAGCCCATAAATTAGTTAATTACCAAAAGATGTACTTGACTTTTAAACCTGAATTCGTGACGGATGGAAGTCAACTTTGATTTCGGTGTTAGTTATATTGAATGATCCATCAATCCCTTTTTGTGATGATTTCCTGCACTATTTTCATGTCCCGAATCCGTGACAGAAGTGTATTAAAAATGTTGGAAAACCCAATCATGCCAAAGTATCAACTCTATTCCGAATGTTCACCTATCAGGTGAAGAACCCCGAGTGCAATATTTGTTGATTGATCAAGTTTTCTTGGCAGTTTGAACGCGTCTTTATCACGGATTCAGGTATTTTATATCGTGCAAAATGATCTCCAGTGCATCAATCCATGCACAAAGGCGGAGCGATCCGCCTTCCTTTAAACAATTCCCTCTTGAACCTCCAGTTGCGTTAGGGTGTATGATAAGGGAGAGACTAGCAAAAGAAAGAAGGAGGACAACTGTCATGGAGACGTATTCGATCGGCGAAATCGCCAAAAAGACAGGTGTATCCATCCGGACATTGCGGTATTATGATGAAATTGGACTGCTGCAGCCAACGAAAGATCCGTCATCAGGACATCGAATCTATACGGAAGAGGACATTCTTCAATTGCACAAAATTATGAGTTTGAAGTTTATTGGGCTTAGCTTGGAAGAGATTCGACAATATATTCACCAACCAACATACGACCTTACCTTAAAAGAAACGTTGATGCTGGAAAAAAACATGCTAGAACAGAAACGAAGACAGTTAGAAAGATCCATTCAAGCCATTGAATATGCCATCACCCTTTTAGAGGAAGAAGGAGAAATTGACAGCCTTCTCTTGATGAGCTTAATCCGCAGCATTCAAACAGAAGATGATCAAAAACGATTGATGACACATTACCTAGACCAAGAAACGGTTGATGCCATCTTCCATAATGAAGAACTCAAGCAAAAAGAGAACGAAATGATCAAATCCTATGCCCAATTCGTCAAACAAGTTCACGAACTGTACGGACTCCCCGCCGACCACCCTGACGTACAGCACATGATTGAAACGTTCCTGCGCTCTACTTTTGGTCTTTTGAGCTTGGAGACCGTTGAAAAGATTACCGAGCTACTTAACCAGAACCAATGGGATTCTTTTGAGTGGAAAGAAGAATGGGATGTTCTTAGTCCCCTCCCCTTTTCCAAAGAAGAGACGCAGTGGCTTGAACAAGCGATGGATGACTACATGCAACGTCTTGAGCACATGGGTATAGATATGAAGGAATCAAAGGAAGGAGAGAACAGTGGATATGAAAAATAGGATCGAAACGAAACAAGGCAGTCCAAAACCATTTTGGTATTTGCTCAAACAAGGAAAATTGAACAAATCGCTCATTGCTTTCGCCCTCATTCTTGGATTGATTGAAAGCGGGGCTGGGTTGATCATCCCCCTGTTTGCGAAAGACTTTATTGATCTCTTAGCCCATGGCGGAATGAAGTGGCAACAAATTTTTTGGCTCTTATCTGCTTTTCTCATTCAAACGGCGGCAGGCGGCATCTCGTTTTATCTCATGTCGTATGCCGGAGAAGCTCTAGTAGCCCAGATTCGAAGTCGATTATGGAACCACATCCTTCATTTGCCTGTTTCCTTTTTTGACCGCTATGAATCGGGGGAAACGATGAGCCGCATTACTCAAGATACAGCAGTCATCAAATTGCTTATTTCCAACCATCTCGTCACATTTTTTAGTGGCATCGTCTCTGTGATCGGTTCCATCATTTTACTGATTATGATTGATTGGCGAATTACTCTCTTTATCTTTTTGGCCGTTCCCGCTGCTATGCTCATCATCATGCCGTTGGGAAGAAAGATGCATCAAATTTCTTTGCGCACGCAAGATGAACTGGCCAAGTTTTCGGGACATCTTGGCCGGATCTTGCAAGATATCCGTCTCGTGAAATCTTATAACGGTCAACACATGGAAGCAGAAAAAGGAGATCAAGAGATCAAAAATTTAATGACCTTCGGTTTGAAAGAAGCGAAAGTCTATGCCGTCATCTCACCGATGATTGCCACCGTCATGATGCTCGTTGTCGTGATCATTGTCGGTTATGGCGGCGCCCAGGTTGCATCTGGGCATTTGACGGCGGGAGAGCTTGCGGCCATCATCATTTATATTTTTCAAATTGTCATGCCTTTCACTGCTACAGCTTCCTTTTTCACCACCTTTCAAAAAGCATTGGGGGCTACAGAGCGGATTAATGAAATCTTTCAAGAGCAACGGGAACTGCTGGGCTCACAAAAAGAACCCGACTTCAATCAAACATTGCAGTTCAAACATGTTTCCTTTTCTTATCATCAAGATAAACCGGTGCTAAAAGGCATTCATTTTACCATTGAGCCAGGCAAAATTTACGCTTTTGTTGGCCCCAGCGGCGGCGGAAAAACCACCATTTTTTCACTGATTGAACGCTTTTATCTGCCAGACGAGGGACAAATCTTGTTAGGAAACATACCTATCCATGAAATCGATTTACAAAAATGGCGACAAGCGATTGGCTACGTTTCTCAAGATATTCCCATTTTGTCAAGCACCATTCGAGAAAATATTTGTTATGGATTCGAAAGCATGCCTGAGCATGAAGAAATCGAACAGGCCGCTCGGCTGGCCAACGCTCACGAATTTATTCAAAAATTGCCGAATGGCTATGAAACAGAAGTCGGCGAACGAGGGATCAAGCTTTCAGGAGGGCAGAGACAACGTATTGCGATTGCTCGAGCCATCTTAAAAAACCCAAAACTCCTGCTATTAGATGAAGCCACTTCTAACTTGGACAGCGACTCAGAAAGCCTAGTGCAAGAAGCGCTGAAAAACGTGATGAAAGGTCGAACGACGTTGATTATTGCCCATCGGCTTTCTACCGTCACCGATGCAGACACGATCTTCGTTGTCGAAGACGGGCGCATTACTGGACAGGGAAACCATGAATTATTGCTGGCTACCCATCGTTTATATCAAAAGCTGGTCACCCATCAGTTTTCCCAAGGCAAAAGGTAATTAGGCAGCCATATACTCACCGACTTTCCAACTCACATTTCGCACCTTAACAAGAGGAAGAACAAAGGACTTTGTGAGCCACTGAACGCCAGCACCAGCAGGAGGCTGGCATTGAGAGTCCACCGCACCCAGCCGGTCAATCAATGGTGGAAGACCAAGATCTTACGAATGCGGATGTCCATAGGTGCAACCCTCTTTGCTCCCCTTGCGTGTCAAGGATTCATTCTGTGAAGCAACCATTCTTCCAAAAACAGGAGCTGAAACAATGAATCAGCTCCCCACTATAGGCAACACGTTCAATTTGATTGTGTCAATTTTTGTAAAACATTGCCGTCGAACTTTGTCGACCGACCAAAAAATACAAAAAGAGCGGTGCGGTGCCGCTCCCTTTTCTGCCTCCGATGGCGAAGCGATGAAAACTCGCAACGCTTCCGCTTTGAAGCTCATTTTTTATCAACTCCTATTTCTCTAAGTGTGCAATACACTAGCGCCCTGTTGCTGCTCGGGAATGTGCTCTTGGATGTCTCAAAGATTTTGCATTCAACCGGGTCAATTCATAATGTGATGCTAAGACAAAGCAGAAGCCCGCTTGGCTTCTGTTTTGTCCCCACCTTCAACGGCTTAAGGCTCGTAACATAAACCGCTCGACATCATTCTCCGGTCCGATGAATTCCACGTCTGTTCCGATGGCTTGGAAGTGTTTGCGGGCGAAGGCAATTTTCGCTGCTTCACCGGGACGCAGTTCGTCCTCCCATTCCTGTCCTTTCGTCTCGAGGACGAAGTACAGTTTTTCCTCTCCATCCTTTTCGATGACAAGCGCCCAGTCGGGATTGTAGGAGCCGATCGGTGTGTCAATTTTAAACCAACTCGGCAGTTTGACGTACACTTTTACGTTCTCATCGTGTTCAAAACGTTTGGCGAACCGCTCTTCCACATCGGAATCGTAAAGGATATGGTCAAACGGCGATTTTTCGCTCGGGATGGCGTTGTCGTTCAAATAGGCGAGCAGCTCTTCGTTTTGGAACAGTTCGACCGCGTAATACGCATCATCACCAATTTTGTAATATTTCACGCCATCTTTCAGCAACAGCCTCATTTGGCGCTGGATGATGTTTGCCACTTCTTCAATAAACTTCTGCGGATTGTTTTTGAAATCATCGAGCCGTTTGCAGCCGGTCAAAATGCGCACGATCGTCTTCCGCGTTAAATTCGTCCGGTTTTGCAGCTCCGTGATGACATCCGGAAGCGTATGGTGCAAGCTCACGTAATCCTCCACTTTTTCGCTGACCACCTGAGCCTGTACGCCTGTCACATGGTCGATCTCAACCCGTCCTTTCCGGCTGACAATGCGGATTTTTTCAATGGGCTTCATTTCCTGAATGGCGGCGATGCACAAGTCAATGAGCTGTTCGCTGTCAAAATCGACCGAATAGACGGTTTTGTATTTGATTTTGTCCCACAATTGCCGAAACTCTTCTTGATTGAGAACCGCCATATTGACATTGACTTTTTTCTTTTTCGTCCCATCTTTGATCGGCAACGCTTGCAAGTGCCGTTTGATCTCTTTCACGATGGACGACCGCCACGGCTGGAATTCGTCGCCTAAACGGAGGTCGTAGTCTTCAATGGCCTGCTTGAGCTTTTCCGTTGCTTTGCCCTGTTTGTCAATATAGCCGTTTTGTTTTAATTCCTCATACAGCTTCAATGATAAATCATAACCCATTTGCACCGGCTCGTCCGTCGCCTCGTCCAAATAGATGAGTTTCGCAAAGACATGCTTTTCAATTTTGCCGAACCGAATGCCCGTATCCTCTTCAATCTCTTTTTGCAACGTAGCGACGAATTCTTCATACGACTCATTCGCCATCACCGTTAATATGTTGACATGATCGTCATGCACCCGCTCTCCGTTTTGATCGACAGCCAACCGCAATCCGCGCCCGATTTCCTGGCGCCTCGATACGTACGTGCCGGAGGAGTCTTTCAACGTGCAAATTTGGAAGACGTTCGGGTTGTCCCATCCTTCACGGAGCGCGGAATGGGAGAAAATGAAGCGGAGCGGCTCATCGAGGCTGAGCAGCCGTTCTTTGTCTCTCATAATAAGGTTGTATACATCCGTATCCGCCTCTGTATTTCCTTTTGTATCTTTCAACCGTCCTCTTTTATCTTGGGCAAAATATCCGTTATGCACCTTCTCGATATCTTGGTCAATGCCCGGATCTTCCCAGAGGGGACGGTATTTCGGCTTTTGCATTAAGTTCCGATACTCTTCCTCAAACATGATCGCATATTTTCCTTTTACCGGCTGGCCTTCTTGATCATAGTCGCGGTAATGGGCAACTTTGTCGATAAAGAACAAGCTGAGCACTTTAATCCCGCGCGGGCGAAGCCACAATTCTTTATTTAAATGCTCTTCAATCGTTTTGCGGATTTGATACCGCTTGATGGCATCGTCATCGACATCCCCAATCGCCTCGCCCACCCTGAGTCGATAGCCGTTGATTTCAACCGCTTCATTTCCTTCCGTCCAATCGATTTGCTCGACGATATAGCCGCGGTACAGTTCGCGCTCCCCCGAAACGTCATACAAGTCATCGCCGTATTTGACCGTTTTCGTCGTTCGCTTCACCTTTCCGCGCGATTCGACATCGAGCTCAAGTTTCGCTTTCCGCTCTTTCACCTCGACAAGTTTGATGTACGGCACATTGAACGACGGCTCAGAGCGGACAGACATGACCTCAATTTTTTTCACAAGCTTTTGATTGTACGCATCGACCGCATCGAGGCGATATATCATATTGTATTTATCCACATGCGTCGCCGAGTAGCGCAGCGTACAAAGCGGGTTCAGCGACGCAATCGCTTCCCTCGACTTCGGCGTCGTATCGACGCTTTGCGGTTCGTCGATGATGACAATCGGATTCGTCTGTTGGATAAATTCAATCGGGCGGTATCCGTTTAGACGGTCGTTCGGCCGATGAATGACGTTCGCTTTATCTTCTTTTTCTGGATCTTCAAAGCTTTTGCGGAACGCATCGATATTGATGATCATAATTTGAATCGTTGTCGCCGTCGCAAAATTGCGGACTTGATCAAGCTTCTGCGAGTCGTAAATAAAGTACTCAACCGGCGTGCGGTCGTACAGTTCTTCAAAATGGTCGCGGGTGATTTGCAGTGTTTTATACACCCCTTCACGAATTGCCACTGACGGGACGACGATAACAAATTTTGTAAACCCATAATGTTTATGGAGCTCATAAATCGTCCGCAAATATACGTACGTCTTTCCTGTTCCGGTCTCCATTTCAATCGTAAAATGCATGCCATCGAGCCGTTCGCTGCGTGGCAGTCCGTTTCTCACCTGGATGTCTTGGACGTTTTTTAAAATTTCCTCAGGCGTCAGGTCAAGCCGATTCCCGACGCCTAAGTCCGTTTGAAGCATTCCCGCATCAGGGCCGTACGAAACGGTGAAGTTCGACTGACTCAGTTCCTGTCCTTTGAAAATATGCACCACCGACTCAATCGCGCGCCGTTGGTAGTCCAAATCCGCGTGAAACTTCAGCTTCATCGGTTATACACTCCTCACATCCGTGATGCCGTGCTTTTTCAATGTTTGCAAGGCATTCGTTTTCACCGCGTCGCTCATAAAGCCGGATTCTTTCAAAATAACTTTCGGCGGCATATGCTCAGAACGGTGTTTCAACATCTCCTGAACAAGGTCAAGATCGATTTCGTCTTCCAAGCAAATAAGTACGGAACCATAGGCAACGTTGTAAATCGTTTTGCCGCGGCAGTCGATTTCCTCAATCGGCACCGTCAACGGCAGCCCGATTTTCAGTAAAATCTCATACAACAAATCTTCTTTCGTCCGATCTTCCTTAATATTGTTTTGCAAGTCGAAAAGGTCCCGCTCGAGGTTTTCAAAATCCGGATCCCATTCTTTAATATTGGAAGAATCGAGCTTAAACACTTTAAAGCCGATATCCAAATCCGTCTTCCCGGTTTCTTGAACGATCTTCTCCCCCGCACGGCGGATGCGTTCCTTGCCGATTTCGCAAATGTTTTTATATCCCGCTTTATACGCATCGGACGTTTCATCCGTTTTTTCCGGCAGCTGAACCATAATAAACTTCCGATTGCCGCCATCCTCCGCATTTAACTGCATGACTGCATGGGCAGTTGTGGCGGAGCCGGAGAAGAAGTCTAATATTATATCATTCTCCCTTGTTGATAACTCTAAAATTCTCTTCATCAACTTTACTGGTTTAGGATAATCCATCACTGACTGGTCTTCAAATAATTCTTTTAATTCTTTTTTTTGCATCTTGTGAGTGCGATACCTCTTGATGCGTCCATACAGTCAATGGAGTAATAGTAGATTTTACTTCACTTAAAAAACGCTTTAAACGTGGAACGCTATCACCATCCTTACCAAACCAGATACGATTATCAGCTAAAAGTTCGGCAAACCTCTCCTTGGTTACTCTCCAGCAATATCCTTTAGGCGGATAAACGACTCGTCCACTTGGTGTAACGATTTCATAAATTTTTTCTGGCACAGGCGGCCCAACTGATAAATCTCCTGATGTCCAAGGACCACGTGGTCATTGTCGGGATTGGAATAACGGGTGTCAGCTTCCTGGCTACGCGGTAATCCATACCAAGATAGAAAATCAGTTTGTTTTGCATAACACAAAACAAAATCGTGATTACGAGAAGCAAACTTATTCATATTAACAGGGGCAAAAGCTCTTTGCCAAATAAATATTGTTATAAAATTGACTTCACCAAATATCTCGTCGCATATTTTTTTCAGGTTTGATACCTCCGTATCATCAATACTTATAAACCCGTGGTGCTAGATAAA